>NZ_JBHMIR010000008.1:0-242400 GCF_048060285.1 Micromonospora sp. LOL_025
GTCAGCACGCAGACGGCGGCGCCGCTGGCCATCTCCAGCACCTGACGCAGCCCGTCGAGGCCCTGCGCGTCGGGCAGGCCCAGGTCGAGCAGGACGCAGTCGACGCCCATCACGCGCTGCCGGGCCTCGCTGAGGCTGGTCGCCACCAGCAGGTCGATCATCGAGTTGGTCTCGGCGAGCAGCTCGCCGACCAGGAAGGCGTCGCCCTCGTCGTCCTCCACCAGCAGCACCCGCAGCCGCTCGCCGGGAGGCAGGTTGGGATGACGTCCCATGCCGCCGTGCGGGTACGGCACGACGGAGGAACCGGCCAGGCCGGTTCCCCGGTGCGGCCGGGTCACCGCCGCGAGACGCGGGAGATCGCTGGTGATGTCGGGCTCCTTCCGAGTGCCCTGCTGATCCTGTATTAGACAACGTTCGCACACAACACGACGGGCTCCGTATGCGCGGGCATGGGTCGGATCACTACGCGGCGAGGGGCAAAGCGGACGTGTGCGCCCTCCCGGCCCGCACCGGGAGTCCCGCCGACGGTCGCCGGGGTGCAGGATGGTGCCCACCTGAGACCCCTCCCGAGGAGACCCCGTGGGCGCAGCCCACACCCGCCCCGCCGACCGCGCGCTGGCCCGGCCCCGTCGCCGGCTGGCCGCCGCCGCGGCGGCGCTCGCCGCACTCGTCGCCGTCGGCGCCGGCACCCTGCTCGACCTGCGCGCCCCCGCGCCACGCCCGGCCGACGCGCCGCCGGGCGAGTTCAGCGCCGCCCGGGCGTACGCGCACGTCGAGGTCGTCGCCGCGCGGACGCACGTGGCGGGCAGCCCGGCGAACGACCAGGTACGCGCGCACGTCGAGGGGGTGCTGCGCGGCCTCGGCCTGGAGACCGAGGTGCAGGACACCGTCGCGCCCGAGGCCGGCCAGCTCAGCGGGGCCGCCGGCGGGGCCACCCTTGCCCGGGTCCGCAACGTGGTGGCCCGGCTGCCCGGCACCGACCCCACCGGTAAGGTCTTCCTCGTCGCGCACTACGACTCGGTGCAGTCCGGGCCGGGCGGCAACGACGACGCCGCCGGCACCTCGGCCATCCTGGAGGTGGCCCGCGCGCTGGCCGCCGGTCCCCGGCCGCGCAACGACATCGTCTTCGTGCTGACCGACGCCGAGGAGGCGTGCCTGTGCGGGGCGGCGGCGTTCGCGTCCAGCCACCCGCTGGCCGCCGACGGCGGCGTGGTGCTCAACCTGGAGGCGCGCGGCTCCACCGGCCCGGTGATCATGTTCGAGACGTCGCGGGACAACGCCGCCCTGGTGGGCGCCTTCGGCCGGGCCGCGCCGCACCCCGTGGGCACCTCGTTCGCCGTGGAGATCTACCGCGCGCTGCCCAACGACACGGACTTCACCGCGTTCCTGGACAACGACTTCGTCGGGCTGAACTCGGCGTACATCGACGGCGGGGCGATCTACCACACGCCGCTGGACACCCCCGCCGCCATGGACCGGGCCAGCCTCCAGCACCATGGCGACAACGCCCTCGGCCTGGCCCGCGAGTTCGGCCGGGTCGACCTGACCGCGCTGGACTCCGGGCACGACGCCACCTACTTCCCCGTCCCGGGCGGGCTGGTCCGCTACCCCGGCTGGCTGGTGCTGCCCCTGGCGCTGCTCGCGCTCGTCGCCGTGGTGGCCCTCGGCTGGCTCACCCTGCGGCGGGGTCGCGCCACCGGGGGCCGGCTCGCCGCCGGGTTCGGGCTGGCGCTGCTGCCGCTGGTGCTCGCCCCGCTCGCCGCGCAGCTACTCTGGGCGGCGGTCACCGCGCTCCGGCCCGGCTACGCCGAGTTGCTCGACCCGTACCGGCCGACCTGGTACCGGCTGGCCGTGGTGGCGCTCGCCGCCGCCGTCCTGTTCACCTGGTACGCCCTCACCCGCCGCCGGGTCGGCCCGGCGGCGCTCGCCATCGGCGGGCTGGGCTGGCTGGCCGTGCTCGGGGTGCTGCTCGCCGTGCTGGTGCCCGGCGGGGCGTACCTCGTCACCCTCCCGGCCCTGGCCGGCGCGGTGGCCGGGCTGGTCGCGCTGAGCGTGCGGATCGACGGTCCGTGGCCGGTGGTCGCGTCGACCCTGGCCGCCGCGGTGGCCGTGGTGATCCTGCTGCCCACCGTCGTCCTGCTCTTCCCGGCGCTCGGCATGGCGATGGGCGGGGTCGCGGCGCTGGTCGCGGTGCTGCTCGGCCTCGCCGCGCTGCCGGTGGTCGACCTGCTGCACCCGCAGGCCGGCGGGCAGCGCGGGCTGGTCGCCGTGCGCGCGCGCCGGCTCGGCGCGCTGCCGGCCGCCGCCACCGCGCTGGCGGCCGTCGTCCTCGCCGGGGTCGGGTTCGCCGTCGACCGCTTCGACGCCGCGCACCCCGCGCCCACCCACCTGATGTACGCCCTCGACGCCGGCACCGGCCAGGCCCGCTGGCTCAGCCACGAGGAGGACCCCCAGCCCTGGACCGACGGCTACGTCGACGGGGTGACCGAGGTCGCCGACTTCCCCGGCCTCGGCGACGCCGAGCTGCGCGCCGGCCCGGCGCAGGCGGCGGACCTGCCCGCCCCCAAGCTGGAGGTGCTCGCCGACACCACCGCCGGCACCGGGCGCACCCTGCGCCTGCGGCTCGTCCCGCAACGCCAGGTCCGGCTGACCACCCTGCACGTGGACGCGGCGACGGCGACGGTGCTGCGGGCGGAGGTGGCCGGCCGCACGGTGCCGGTGGAGGCCCGGGAGGGTCGGTGGGGCTTCGGCCTGGTCTTCCACGCCCCGCCGCCGGAGGGGATCGAGGTGACGCTGACCGTCACGCCGAAGGCGGGGCAGGTGGCGCTGCGCGCGATGGACGCCAGCGACGGCCTGGACGCCCTGCCCGGCTTCCGGCCGCGCCCGCCGGACGTGGGGATCGTGGGCTCGCACAGCTCGGAGATGCTGGCCGTGGCCCGCACCTATCCGCTGTAGCCGGCGCGGCGGCGCGGGCCCCGGAAGGACCGCCGGCCCGCGCCGCCTCCCTCGGCGGCGCTACCGGTCCGGGCCGGGTTCCTCGCGCCGCCACGCCAGAAGCCGGCGGTACGCCGCCACGCCGTCGGGTACCCAGTCCCATTCGGTGAGCCGGCGGTCCAGCTCCTCCTCGCTGAGGAAGGCGTGCCACGCGACCTCGGTGGCCTGCGGGTCGACCGGTCCGTCGCAGCGAACCTCGTAGACCGCCGACCACCAGCTGTGCTCCGGCGTGTCGTAGAGGAAGGTGAACAGCGGCGTGGGGTCGGGCAGGCCCGGTACGCCCAACTCCTCCTCCGCCTCGCGCCGCGCCGCCTCGTCGTACGACTCGCCCGCGCCGACCACCCCGCCGACGAACATGTCGTACAGCGACGGGAAGACCAGCTTCCGGTCGGTGCGACGGTGCACGAAGATCTCCCCCGCCGCGTTGCGCACCAGGACGAACGCGCAGCGGTGCCGGAGCCTGCGGGCGTACACGTCGCCGCGCCGGGCCTGACCCACCACCCGGTCGTGCTCGTCCACGACGTCCAGCAGTTCACCCGCCGACAGCGGCGCGTCCTCGACCATGTCGTGGGCCACTACTTCCAGCGGAAGTGGACGAAGAGGCGGCCGAAGTTCTTCGAGTCCTTCTCGACGCGGTGGTAGAGCTGCTTGACGTCCTTCTGGTCGAGGAAGCGCAGCACCCGCTTCTTGAGCTGGCCGGAGCCCTTGCCGGGGATGATCTCGACGAGGGTGGCCTTCTTCGCCACCGCCTCGTCCATGATCCCGCGCAGGGCCCGGTCGATGTCCTGGCCCTTGTTGAAGATGTCGTGCAGGTCCAGCTTCAGCTTCATCGCGCACCCGCCGGCAGCTCAGGTCCCATGACGCCGATGGTAGGCGCCCCGCGGCGTCCGCCGCGACGCCCGGTGATCAGGACGGCACGGACCTTACCCGGCAGTTTTGTGGTCCATGGCGTCCTGATCACCTCGCGCCTGGCGTTGCGCGTTCCGTCATGGGGACGCGGGCGGGGCAGCTCTGCCGAGCTGCCCCGCCCCGTGCGTCCGCTCTGTCAGCGACCGCCCTCGACCCGGGCCTGCACCCGGTCCAGGGCGACGCGGTAGTCGTCGTTGCCGCTGTGCATGGCCGCCGCGATGCGCAGGTGCCGCAGCGCGTCGGCGTGCCGGTTGAGCCGCTCCAGCGTGCGGCCCAGCACGTGGTGGGCGTAGTGGTCGGCGGGGTCCCGGTCGATCAGCTCCCGCAGCTGCGCCTCGGCCCGGTTGAGCTGGGCCGACTGGAAGTACGCACGGGCGAGCAGCTGGCGTACCGAGGCGTTGCCGGGCTCGGCCGCCACGATCGGTTCGAGCAGCCGGGCAGCCCCGGTCGGGTCACCGGCCTCGAAGAACATGGTCGCCCGCCGGTACTCGGCCAGAAGGTCCATCCGACCCACCCCCTCGTGTCGCGCCACTGCCCCGACGCTGGCACAACATCCGCCGTACCGCGACTGTTCCCGGCCGGGGACCGCCGGCTCCGGGCGGCGATCGCGGCGTCACCGCAGCCGGCGGCAGACAACGGGAGGCGGCTCAGGTGGCGGCGCCGTGCCGGCCGGCGGCCAGCTCCCAGGCGCGGACGCCACCGACGATGCCGGCGGTGTTGGGCACCACCACCACGTCGTCGCCCATCCGGGCGAGCTGCTCGGGGCGGATCAGCCGGGAGTTGCCGCCGCCCAGGTAGAGCCGGTCCCAGCGGAACACCGGGCGCAGCCCGTCCACGACCTGGCGGATGCGGCGGGACCAGAACGCGTCCCCGAGCCGGCGCCGCTCCGGCTCCCCCACGTACGTGTCGTAGGTGGTGTTCCAGCGCACCGGGGCGTGGGACAGCTCCAGGTGCGGGGCGAGCACCCCGCCGTCGAAGAGCGCGCTGCCCAGCCCGGTGCCGAGGGTCAGCACCAGCTCGCAGCCGGTCCCGGCGACCACCCCGGCCCCGTGCACCTCGGCGTCGTTGAGCACCAGCGCCGGCACCCCGAACGCCTCGGCGAGCGCGGTCCGCGCGTCGTACCCGGACCACTGGGCGACCAGCCCGGGGTCGACCTTCGAACGCGGGCCGGAGCGGGTCACGTAGTGCGGGGTGGCGACCACCACCCCGTGCCGGATCATGCCCGGCAGGCCGACGGTGAGCCGGTCCGCCGTGGGTAACCGGCCGGCCAGGCCCAGCAGCGTCTTGACGAAGAGCGCCGGCGGCAGGGGGTACGGCGTGGGTACCCGCAGCGGCTGCGCGCGCATCGTGCCCGCCTCGTCCAGCACCGATGCCTTGATCCCGCCGCCGCCACAGTCGATCGCCAGAGTGGTCACCACCCGAGCAGTGTGCCGCGTACCTCGGGGGCGTGGAGCACGGGTGGGCGATCGGGGCGGGATAGGGTCGGGCACTGATGAGCGCGACGATGATCGTCAAGGGGCTGGCCGCGGGGCACGGGGACCGGGCGCTGTTCGCCGGGCTGGACCTGGTGGTCGCACCGGGGGACGTGGTGGGGCTGGTCGGGCCGAACGGGGCGGGCAAATCGACGCTGCTGCGTACCCTCGCCGGACTGCTGCCGGTGGAGGCCGGCAGCGTGACGCTCAGCCCGCCCACGGCGAGCGTCGGGCACCTGCCGCAGGAGCCCGAGCGGCGGCCCGGCGAGACCGTGCGGGACTTCCTGGCCCGGCGCACCGGGGTCACCGCCGCGCAGGCCGCGCTGGACGCGGCGACGGTCGCGCTCACCGACGGCGCGCCCGGCGCCGACGACGCCTACGCCGAGTCCCTGGAGCGCTGGCTCGCCCTCGGCGGGGCGGACCTGGAGGAACGGGCCGAGCAGGTGGCCGCCGAGTTGGGCCTCACCGTCGACCTGGAGCACCCGATGACCGGCCTCTCCGGCGGTCAGGCGGCCCGGGCCGGGCTGGCCTCGCTGCTGCTCAGCCGCTACGACGTCTTCCTGCTCGACGAGCCGACCAACGACCTGGACCTGGCCGGCCTGGAGCGGCTGGAGGAGTTCGTCACCGGGCTGCGCGCCGGCACGGTGCTGGTCAGCCACGACCGGGAGTTCCTCGCCCGCACGGTCACCCGCGTGCTGGAGCTGGACCTGCACCAGCAGCAGATCCGGCACTACGGCGGCGGCTACGCGGGCTACCTGGAGGAACGCGAGGTGGCCCGCCGGCACGCGCGCGAGGACTACGAGGAGTACGCCGACACCCGGGCCGGCCTGGAGGCGCGCGCCCGCACCCAGCGGTCCTGGATGGAGAAGGGCGTGAAGAACGCCCGCCGCAAGGCCACCGACAACGACAAGATCGGCCGCAAGTTCCGTGCGGAGGCGACCGAGAAGCAGGCGGCCAAGGCCAAGCAGACCGAGCGGCTGATCGAGCGCCTGGAGGTGGTCGAGGAGCCGCGCAAGGAGTGGGAGCTGCGGATGGAGATCGCCGCCGCGCCCCGCGCCGGCGCCGTCGTGGCCTCGCTGCGCGACGCCGTCGTACGCCGGGGCGACTTCACCCTCGGCCCGGTGACCCTCCAGATCGACTGGGCCGACAAGGTGGCGGTGACCGGGGCGAACGGCTCCGGCAAGTCCACCCTGCTCGCCGCCCTGCTGGGCCGACTCCCCCTCGACTCCGGGCACGCCGCGCTCGGCCCTGGCGTGGTGGTCGGCGAGGTGGACCAGGCCCGGGGCCTGTTCCTCGGCGACGTGCCGCTGATCGACGCGTTCGGCGCCGCCGTACCGCAGCTGTCGCCGGCGGACGCGCGCACGCTGCTGGCCAAGTTCGGCCTGCGCGCGGGGCACGTGCTGCGGCCGGCGGCGACCCTGTCGCCGGGCGAGCGGACCCGGGCGGCGCTGGCGCTGCTCCAGGGGCGCGGGGTGAACCTGCTGGTGCTCGACGAGCCGACGAACCACCTGGACCTGCCCGCCATCGAGCAGCTGGAATCGGCGCTGGCCAGCTACCCGGGCACGCTGCTGCTGGTCACCCACGACCGGCGGATGCTCGACGCCGTGACCACCAACCGGCGGCTGCGGGTGGCCGCCGGACGGATCGCCGAGGATTGATCCGTGCCGACCAGCTCGCGGCGGGTGAGAATGACTCCATGCTCAAGTGGGAGTACGCGCTGCTGGTCCGCCGCCGCCAGGCGGCCACCACCGACATCGGCTGGGAGATCGTCTTCGTCTGGTACGGCCCGGATGGCTCCATGGTCGACGTGACGCCCTACGGCGACACCGCGCTGGCCCACCTCAACCGGGCCGGTGACCAGGGCTGGGAGCTGGTCGCGATGAGCGAGGACCCGTCCCTGCCGGGCAACAGCGAGCTGCACCGCTACCACCTCAAGCGGCCCAAGCCGGCCGCCCCGCCGCCCCGGCAGCGGATCCGCGGCGGCGGACGCCCCCGGCGGACGATCGGCGGCTGACCGGCCCCACCCCTTGGGACGTCCGGGCATAACGGACGGGGATCCGGGTAACGGCCGGCGGGAGGTGGCCCGGATGGTCGCGCTGGCACAGCACCCGCCCTCGGCCGAGCGGCTGCGGGCGGTCGACGGATTCCTCGCCGAGGCGTGGGTCGACCAGGCCCGCCACGACGACCGGCTGCGCGACCTCGCGGTCGAGGTGCGCTTCGACCGGGGGGTGGCCCACCTCAGCGGGGAGGTCGCCGGGCAGGACGAGCTGCGCCTGGTCCGGGACCGGGTCGGCCGCCTCGCCGGGGTGCTCGGCGTCTGGTGCCGGGTACGCGTCGGCGGGCGCGACCCGGTGGTGGTCGACCTGGGCTGCGGCGCCACCAAGCAGTGGCCGGGCAACCTGGGGCTGGACCTCTTCCCGGCCCCGGGGGTGGACGCGGTGGCGGACCTGTCCGGCTCGCTGCCGCTGGCCGACGACTCGGTGGACGTCTTCTTCGCGGTGCACATCCTGGAGCACCTGATCGACTTCCTGCCGCTGGTCGACGAGTGCCACCGGGCGCTCCGGCCGGGCGGCGTGCTGCACGTGATGAGCCCGTGGTGGCGACACGTGAACGCCGTCGCCGACCCGACCCACGTCCGGCTGCTCGACGTGCAGACGGTCAAGGGCATCTGCCTGCAACGCCCGCCGGGCACCCCGCGCTGGTATCCGCTGCACGTCGGCTGCGACGGCGCCTCGATCTTCGCCGACCTCACCCCGCTGCCCCCGGACGCGGACGGCCCCACCCCGGCCCACCTGGCCCGCTTCTTCGACTGACCTAACCCACCCTCTTTCGGGGGGTCAGCGGCCCAGGGTGCTCTCGCGGGGGGTCAGGCGCCAGGGGGCGGAGAGTTCCCTCGGCGGGGCGGTGCGGTCGCCGTCGATGCGGCCGGCGAGCAGTTCCACCGCCAGCCGGGCGATGCGCTCCTTGTCCGGCGCGATGGTGCTCAGGGTGGGCACGGAGAAGCGGCCGTCCTCGATGTCGTCGAAACCGGCCACCGCCACGTCCTCGGGGACCCGCAGGCCCGCCTCGTGCAGGGCGCGCAGGACCCCCAGGGCGAGGGTGTCGTTGAAGCAGAAGACCGCGTCGGGGCGTACGCCGGAGGTCAGCAGGCCGCGCATCGCGGCCGCGCCGTCCGCGCGGTGCCAGGCCGGCGCGGGCGCCACCAGCCGTTCGTCGTACGCGAGGCCGGCGTCGGCGAGCGCGGCGGTGTAGCCGGCGAGCCGGAGCCGGGCGCTGGCCCCCTCGGGGGTGCGCTGCGAGCCGATGGCGGCGATCCGGCGACGGCCGAGACCGGCCAGGTGGGCGGTGATCTCCCGGGCGGCGCTCACGTTGTCGATCCCGACGTGGTCGGCGGGACCGTGGTCGACCCGCTCGCCGAGCAGCACCATCGGGGTGCCCGCCAGCCCGGTGAGGTCCTCGGCGGTGAGCGCCAGCGGGCTGAAGATCAGCCCGTCGATGAGGTGCTCGGTGATGCCGGACGCGACCACCCGCTCCTGCTCCCGACCGCCGCCGGTCTGGTCGATCAGCACCGTCCAGCCCAGCTCGGCCGCGGCCGTGACGACGTGCCGGGCCAGCTCGGCGAAGTAGGGGATGTCCAACTCGGGGACCGCGAACGCGATGACGCCGGTGCGCCCCTTGCGGAGATTGCGCGCGGAGAGATTGGGCCGGTAGTTCAGCTCGGCGATGGCCTCCTCGACCCGGGCCCGGGTGTCGGGCCGGACGTGCACGTAGCCGTTGACCACGTTGGAGACGGTCTTCACCGACACACCGGCCCGCTCCGCCACGTCCTTGAGCCTGTGCCGCACCACGTCGCCCTCCCCCATGGGTGCGCACTTTACCGCGTAGGGGCCTCTTTACAACGTTGCTTACAACGTTGTACAAACCAGGAGCACCAGGTGACCACGGTCACCCGGGACCGGCAACGAGGAAAGGTGGCAACCCTTGCGGACCGCGCAGCTCACCATCGACCCGGCCTTCGCCGTCGGACCGGCCGACCGGCGGCTCTTCGGCTCGTTCGTCGAGCACATGGGCCGCTGCGTCTACGGCGGGGTCTACGAGCCCGGGCACCCCGCCGCGGACTCGCGCGGGCTGCGCCGCGACGTGCTGGAGCTGACCCGGGAGCTGGGCATCTCCGTGGTCCGTTACCCCGGCGGCAACTTCGTCTCCGGCTACCGCTGGGAGGACGGCGTCGGCCCGGTCGGTGACCGCCCCCGCCGGCTCGACCTGGCCTGGAAGACCATCGAGACCAACGCCTTCGGGCTCGACGAATTCATGACCTGGGCCGCCGAGGCGGGCGTCGAGCCGATGATGGCCGTCAACCTCGGCACCCGGGGCGTGCAGGAGGCCTGCGACCTGCTGGAGTACACGAACCATCCGGGCGGGACCCAGCTGTCCGACCTGCGCCGCAAGCACGGCGCCGAGCAGCCGTACGGGGTGCGGCTCTGGTGCCTGGGCAACGAGCTGGACGGCCCGTGGCAGGTCGGCCACAAGACCGCCGACGAGTACGGCCGGCTGGCCGCCGAGACCGCCCGGGCCATGAAGATGATCGACCCGTCGATCAGCCTGGTCGCCTGCGGCAGCTCCAACCGGACGATGTCCACCTTCGCCTCCTGGGAGGCGACCGTGCTGGAGCACACCTACGAGCACGTCGACTACATCTCCGCGCACACCTACTACGACCCGTCCGACGGCGACCGGGCCAGCATCCTGGCCTCCGCCGTCGACATGGACAACTTCATCCGCGAGGTCGTCGCCACCGCCGACCACGTGGCCGCCAAGCAGCGGCACCGGCGGAAGCTCAAGATCTCCTTCGACGAGTGGAACGTCTGGTACCAGTCCCGCCTCCAGGCCGACCTGGACCGGCGCGGCTGGGTCGAGGCACCGGCGCTGATCGAGGACGACTTCACCGCCGTCGACGCGGTGGTGGTCGGCGACCTGCTGATCACCCTGCTCCGGCACGCCGACCGGGTCGGGGTGGCCTGCCAGGCCCAGCTCGCCAACGTCATCGCCCCGATCCGCACCCGCACCGGCGGTCCCGCCTGGCGGCAGAGCATCTTCCACCCGTTCGCGCTGACCGCCCGGCACGCCCGCGGCACGGTGCTGCGTACCGAGCCGGTCGGCCCGACCTACGAGACGAAGCGGTACGGCGAGGTCCCGGTGCTCGACACGGTCGCCGTGCACGACGAGGAGACCGGCGAGCTGACCGTCTTCGCGGTCAACCGGGGCGACACGGACCTGGAGCTGCACCTCGACCTGCGCGGCCTCGCAGGACTATCCGCTTCATCCCACCTGAGCCTCGCCGCCGGGGACGACCCGACGGCGACGAACACCGAGGCCGAGCCCGACCGGGTGACGCCCCGGCAGCTGCCCGACCCCACCACCGACGGCGGCCGGTGCTCCGTGCGCCTTCCGGCCGTCTCCTGGAACGTGCTGCGCTTCTCCCCCGTCGGTGGCTGACACCGCACCGGTCCTGAGCAGGCACAATTCATCCCGTCCCCCAAGGAGCAGAATCCCCATGATGCAGAACGAAATGAGCCGGCGGCGCCTGCTCAGCCTCGGCCTCGGGCTCGGCGCCGCGGCCTCGCTGACCCTGGCCGGTTGCGGCGGCGGCGACGACGACGCGGGCCCGGCGGCCGGCAACGGCGGCAAGGACTACACCGGCCCGAAGGTGGACCTGAAGCTGTGGAACGGCTTCACCGGCGGCGACGGCGACATCTTCAAGGCGCTGGTGACCCAGTTCAACACCGAGCACCAGAACATCGCCGTCTCGATCGCCACGTACCAGTGGGAGGACTACTACAACAAGCTCCCCGGCGCGGCCTCCAGCGGCGCCGGCCCGGACATCGCGGTCATGCACATGGACCAGCTCGCCACGTTCGCCGCGCGCGGCGTGATCACCGAGCTGGACGACGTCGCCAAGACCCTGGAACTCTCCGAGGGCGACTTCGCCCCCACCGTCTGGAAGGGCGGGCTCTACAACTCCAAGCGGTACGGCATCCCGCTGGACATGCACCCCCTCGGCTTCTACTACAACAAGGGGGTCATGCAGAAGGCCGGGCTGGACCCGAACAAGCCGCCGACGACGAAGGACGAGTACACCGCCGCGCTGACCGAGCTGAAGAAGTCCGGTGTGCAGGGCTTCTGGGTCAGCCCGTTCCAGTTCACCGGCGGCATGACCTTCTACTCCCTGCTGCACCAGTGGGGCGGCAGCGTCTTCGACGCCGAGGCCACCAAGGCCACCTTCAACTCCGACCAGGCCGTCGAGGCGTGCACCTGGCTGACCGACCTGATCAGGCAGGGCCACTCCCCGGCCAACGTCGGCCAGGACGCCGACTACCTGGCCTTCAAGAGCGGCAAGAACGCCTTCAACTGGAACGGCATCTGGCAGATCAACGACCTGAAGAAGAGCCCGGACATCCAGTGGGGCGTCGCGCCCCTGCCGCAGATCGGCACGCAGCCGGCCGCCTGGGCCAACTCGCACAACTTCACGATCGTCAAGCAGCGGGCCAACGACGCCAACAAGGTCTCCGCGGCGAAGGTCTTCATCAACTGGCTCAGCCAGCACTCCCTCGACTGGGCCAAGGGCGGCCAGGTCCCGGCCCGCAAGGCCGTGCGGGAGAGCGCCGACTTCAAGGCGCTGGCCGAGGTCAACGCGCTCGCCCCCGAGTTGGAGTACGCGGCCTTCCCGCCGGCGGCCCCGGGCCTCGGTGAGGTCATGACGACCTTCTACAACTCGTTCAACGAGGCGGCGCTGGGCAAGAAGTCGCCGAAGCAGGCGCTGGACGACGGGGTGACCAAGGCGAACAAGCAGCTGGAGGACAACCGCAAGAAGTACGGGAGCTGAGTTCCCGTGGCGGACGTGATCGAGGCGGGGGCGGCGCGTGCTGACGCGCCGCCCCCGGCGGCCGACGCCGCCCGCCGGGGCGCCCGGGCGGGCCGGGCCGGGCGGGCGACGCCGTACCTCTTCCTCGCCCCGTACCTGCTGCTGTTCGGGGTCTTCGGCCTGCTGCCGATCCTGCTCGGCCTCTGGCTCAGCGTGCACCAGTGGGACTTCCAGCTGCCCAACCGGCCCTTCGTCGGGCTGGACAACTACAAGGAACTCTTCTCCAGCGACTCGGCCGTCTACGGCGACTGGTGGCAGAGCGTCCGGGCGACGGCGATCTTCACCGTCTTCGCGGTGCCGCTGCTGGTGGTCGTCCCGCTCGGGCTGGCGCTGCTGCTGAACCGGTCGTTCCCGGGCCGGACCTTCTTCCGGGCGATCTACTTCGCGCCGTACGTGCTGGGCGTGGCGGTGATCGGCCTGCTCTGGCGGTTCCTGCTCGACGCCAACCTGGGCCTGGTCAACCGGCTCGCCGGGATGGTCGGGCTGCCGGCCGACACCCCCTGGGTGACGGACGTGCCGTGGGCCTGGGTCTCGCTGGTCGGGGTGACCGTGTGGTGGACCTCCGGCTTCAACGCGGTGATCTACCTGGCCGGGCTCCAGGACATCCCGCAGGAGCTGTACGAGGCGGCGAAGGTGGACGGCGCGAGCGCCTGGGAACGGTTCCGCCACGTCACGCTTCCCGGGCTGCGTCCGGTGCTGCTCTTCGTGATCACCACGACCGTGCTCGCCTCGGCGAACGTGTTCGGTCAGTCGTTCCTGATCACCCAGGGCGCGCCGGGCACGGAGACCCGCACGGTGGTCTGGTTCATCGTCGAGGAGGGGCTGCGGGACAACGACGCCGGCCGCGCCGCCGCGATGAGCATCGTGTTCGCGCTGATGCTGGCGGTCGTGAGCATCGCCAACTTCCGCCTCTTCCGCTACCGGGAAGACTGAGGGGACCGCCATGACGACGCCCACGCGCACCACGCGCGCCCCCGCGCCGACCCGCGCCGGAGCCCCGGGGACCGGCCGCGCCCCGGGGACGGCGCTGCGCCGGACCGCGCTCTACGCCACCCTGGTCGCGCTCGCCCTGGTCTTCCTGCTGCCGCTGGTGTGGATGGTCATCACCTCGCTGAAGACCTACACCGGGGCCCAGCAGATCCCGCCGACCTGGCTGCCGGACCCGATATCCGGGTACGGCTACGAGCAGATCCTGAACAACGCGGCCAACCCCGTGCTGCGCTGGTTCGCCAACAGCATGCTGGCCGCCACCGCGCACGCGCTGCTGGTGCTGGCGACCGCCTCGATGGCCGCGTACGCCCTGGCCCGGATGCGGTTCCGCGGCCGTGGGGTGCTCTTCGCGCTGATCGTCGGGACGCTGTTCATCCCGCCGACCTCGCTGATCATCCCGAACTTCCTGATCGTCGACGAGCTGAACTGGATCGACACCCTGAGCGTGGTGATCGTCCCCGGGGCGGCCAGCGCGTTCGGGGTGTTCTTCCTGCGGCAGTTCTTCCTCTCCCTGCCCCGGGAGCTGGAGGAGGCGGCGGTGCTGGACGGGGCCAACCAGTGGCAGATCTTCTGGAAGGTGGTGCTGCCGCTGTCCAGGCCGGCGCTGGCCACGCTGGCGGTGCTGTCGTTCCTCACCAACTGGAACGACTTCCTCTGGCCGATCTTCGTGCTCTTCAGCCCGGAGACGCTCACCCTGCCGCCGGGCCTGGGCCTGCTCCAGGGCTCCTACGTGACCGACTACCCGGTGATCATGGCGGGGGCGGTGCTGGCCAGCGTGCCGGTGCTGATCCTCTTCGTGCTCGCCCAGCGGCACATCATCCAGGGCGTCTCCCGCAGCGGCCTGAAGGGATGACGGTCGGGACGATCCGGCGGCGCGGCGCGGCGGCGGTGCTCGCCGCCGCGCTGCTCGCCGCCGGTTGCGGTGGTGGAGAAGAACCTTCGAGCACGGGAGACGACGCGCGCATGTTCACCAACCCGGTCGTACGCACCGACGCGCCCGACCCGCAGGCGATCCGGGTGGGCGACACCTGGTACCTGTTCCACACCAACGCCGGCGGGCGCAACGTCCCGGTGCTCACCTCCCGGGACCTGGTCGACTGGGCCCCGGCCGGGGACGCGCTGCCGGAACTGCCGGCCTGGGCGGACGCCGGCAAGACCTGGGCGCCCGAGGCGATCGAACTGGCCCCGGGCCGGTTCGCGCTCTACTACACCGTCGCCGGGCGCGAGTCGGGGCGGCAGTGCGTCGGTCGGGCCGTGGCGAGCGCGCCGCAGGGGCCGTACCGGGACGACTCGACCGGCCCGCTGATCTGCCAGGCGGAGCTGGGCGGCGCGATCGACGCCAGCCCGTTCCGGGACGCCGACGGCAGCCTCTGGCTGCTGTGGAAGAACGACGGCAACGCCATCGGGGTGGACACCTGGATCTGGTCGCAGCGTCTCTCGGACGACGGGCTGCGCCTGGTCGGCGAGCCGACGAAGCTGCTGAAGCAGACCGAGCCGTGGGAGGGCACCCTGATCGAGGGCCCGTTCCTGCACCGGCAGGACGGCAAGCTGTTCCTGTTCTTCGCCGCGAACGCCTACGACCGGGCCGAGTACGCGGAGGGCTACGCGGTCTGCGAGTCGCCGGCCGGGCCGTGCGTGAAGGCCACGGAGAACCCGATCCTGAAGACCAACGAGGTCGCCTCCGGTCCGGGGCACGCCTCGATGGTGGTCAAGGACGGGCGCACCTGGCTGCTCTACCACGCCTGGCCGCCCGGCCAGGAGGGCACCGTCGACCCCGGCCGCCAGGTCTGGCTCGACGAGGTCGTCTGGACCGACGGCAAGCCCGTGGTCAAGGGCCCGACGGCGGGGCCCCAGCAGAGGCCCTGACGGCCGGAGACACCGACAGCGCGGCACCCGACAGGATCGGGTGCCGCGCTGTCCGCGTACACCGGGGGAAGCGCGACCGAACCGCGGCGGCCGACCCACCCCGCGACCAGCCGGATCAGACGGAAGCCGGTTCCCGGGAGTCGGCGGACGAGGAACGCCGGGCGAGGCGGTTGCGGCGGTAGCCGTAGCCGAAGTAGATCAGCACGCCGAGCAGCATCCACGCGGCGAACCGCAGCCAGGTCTCCACCGACAGGTTCAGCATCAGGTAGAAGCAGGCCAGCGCCGACACGATCGGCAGCACGGGGGAGAACGGCACCCGGAACGGCCGGTCCAGGTCCGGGCGCTTGCGGCGCAGGATCGGCACCGCGACCGAGACCAGCACGAACGCCGCGAGCGCGCCGATGCTGACCAGGTCGGCCAGGGCCGACAGCGGCAGGAAGCCCGCGAGCAGCGCGACCGCCACCGTCATGACGGCCGAGATCCGGTACGGGGTGCCCCAGCGCGGGTGCACCTTCGCGATCGACGGCGGGATCAGCCCGTCGCGGCTGATGGCGAAGCCGATCCGGCCCATGGCCACCAGGTCGACCAGGATCACGCTGGTCAGGCCGGCGACGGCGGCGATGGAGACGAGGATGCCGGCCCACTCGGCGCCGACCGCGTTGAAGGCCGCCGCGATCGGGGCGCCCCGGTCGATCTCGGTGTACGGCACCATGCCCACCACGACCAGCGAGACGCCGATGTACAGCACCGTGGAGATCAGCAGCGTGCCGAGCAGGCCGAGGGTGAGGTCCCGGCGGGGCCGCTTCGTCTCCTCGCCGAGGTTGGCCACCGCCTCGAAGCCGGTGTACGCGAAGAAGACCACCGCGGCGGCGCTGAGCACGCCCACGAAGCCGAACACCGAGGGCTCCAGGCCGAAGAGTGCCTGGGTGACGGGCTGCTTGATGCCGTCCTCGCTGCCGTCGGCGGGCTTCGCCGACGGGATGAACGGGGTGAGGTTGGCGGCCTTCACGAAGAACAGGCCGGCGACCACGATGAAGACGCAGATGGCGACCTTGACCAGCACCAGCAGGTTGGTCACCCGGGCCGACTCGCGGATGCCGACGATCGCCACGACGCCGAGCAGCAGCACGATGCCGATCGCGCCGACGTTGACGACGCTGCCCTCCTCGCCGAACCAGGCGGTGGGCAGGCCGACGAGTTCGGCCAGGTAGCCGGACCAGCCGCGCGCCACCACCGCCGCGCCGAGGGCGAACTCCAGCAGCAGGTCCCAGCCGATGATCCAGGCGACGATCTCACCCATGGTCGCGTACGCGTAGGTGTAGGCGCTGCCGGCGGCCGGCACGCTCGACGCCAGCTCGGCGTAGCAGAGGGCGGCGAGCAGGGCGACCAGGCCGGCGATGGCGAACGAGATCACCACGCCGGGCCCCGCGCTGTCGCGGGCCTCGATGCCCGTGAGCGTGAAGATGCCGGTGCCGATCACGATGCCGATGCCGAAGCCGGTGAGGTCGCGGGCGCCGAGCCGGCGCTTCAGGCCGGGCCCGCCGTCGTCGCCGTCGGCCTCGCTCTGCGCGATCACGTCTCCGATCGGTTTGGTACGCAGCACGGACACCGTGGTCACCCCTCCCACCGTCCGGACCACCCTGGTGGCGGCCGGTGACCGGCGATGCTACCCAAGGCGGACCCCCCTCAACCCCCACGTCTCGGGTCATTCAGGCCACCACCAGGCGTGTGCGCCCCGCCACGGCGCGTCCCGTGAGCCCGGCCACAAGGGGGAGCCGGCATCGACGGACGGATCGATCCCGTCCAGACTCTTGCGCAGAGCACGTGAGGTGTGAAAATTTCCTACCAGCGGCAGATTTTGAACGGCGAATCTTGCCGTCTGTGCCGCGACGAACCCCTGACACGGGAGCCCCAACGAAGGGACACACCGCATGAAGGCAACTCGGCTCGGAGCCGCCGGGCTGGCCGCCGCACTGCTCGGCGCGCTCGTCGCCGCCACCCCGGCGAGCGCGGCGCCCGACGCGGCGGCCAGCGCCGCCTCCACCACCTCCTGCGTCACCGACCCGGCCACACCGAAGCGGCAGTTCCGGGCCATGTGGATCTCCTCGGTCGTCAACATCGACTGGCCGAGCAAGGCGTCCCAGACCTCGCCGGACCGCGTCGCCACGCAGCAGGCCGAGTACCGCCAGCTGCTCGACCTCGCCGAGCGGCTCAACCACAACGCCGTGGTCGTCCAGATCCGGCCGACCGCCGACGCGTTCTGGCCGTCGCCCCACGAGCCCTGGTCGGAGTACCTGACCGGGGTCCGCGGCGAGAACCCGGGCTGGGACCCGCTGAAGTTCGTGGTCGAGGAGGCGCACAAGCGCAACCTGGAGTTCCACGCCTGGTTCAACCCGTACCGCGTCTCCATGCCCGCCCCGGGCGGCGCCGGCGCCGACATCAACCAGCTCGCGCCGAACCACCCGGTCCGCGAGCACCCCGAGTGGACCTTCGCCTACCCGCCGGCCGGCGTCGCCGGCAGCCGGCTCTACTACAACCCCGGCATCCCGGAGGTCCGCGAGTTCGTGCAGACCGCGATGATGGACGCGGTCAAGCGGTACGACGTCGACGGCGTGCACTTCGACGACTACTTCTACCCCTACCCGAGCGGCACCCACCAGGTGCCCGACGACGCCACCTTCGCGGCGCACAACCGGGGCTTCGCCAACAAGGCCGACTGGCGGCGGGACAACATCAACCTGCTGATCCAGGAGATGAACGCCAAGATCAAGGCCGAGAAGCCGTGGGTGAAGTTCGGCGTCAGCCCGTTCGGCATCTGGCGCAACCAGTCGGCCGACCCGCTGGGCTCGGACACCACCGGCAGCCAGTCGTACGACATCATCTCCGCCGACACCCGCAAGTGGGTCAAGGAGGAGTGGATCGACTACATCGTGCCGCAGCTCTACTGGTACATGGGCCAGTACCCGGCCGCCGACTACACCCGGCTGGTGCCGTGGTGGGCGGACGTGGTCAAGGGCACCCGGGTGCAGCTCTACATCGGGCAGGCCGACTACAAGAGCGGTGACCCCGCCTACGGCTCGTTCTGGATGAACCCGCAGGAGTTGTCCAACCACCTGACGCTGAACCGGCAGTACCCGGAGGTCCTGGGCAACGTCCACTTCTCGGCCGTGCAGGTGCGGGCCAACCGGCTCGGCGCGACCGACATCTACGCCGCCGAGCACTACTCCCGCCCGGCGCTGATCCCGACCATGCCGCACCTGCCGAAGAAGCCGCTGCTCATGCCGGTGGTCACCAAGGCCGCGCGGCAATCCGACGGGGTACGCCTGAACTGGCTCCAGCCGGCGGACGGCGTGGGCCCGCTCGGCACCGCCACGTCGTACGCGGTCTACCGCTTCGACGGGGTCGGCCTGGCCGGCCGGTGCGACTTCGCCGACGCGGCGCACCTCGTCGACACGGTCCGCGCCGACGCGGGCACCCGGACGCAGTCCTGGGTGGACACCACCGCCGAGGCCGGCAAGCGGTACACCTACTACGTGACCGCGCTCGACCGGCTGGCGAACGAGAGCCCGGCCAGCCCGCCGGCGTTCGTCCGCTGACGTCCCACCGGATGCCCCGGGTGCCCCTGGCACCCGGGGCATTCGTCTGTTTCGACGCCTGTCACCAAATGTCGGCGGGCACCGCATCCCCCGGAACCATCCATGATCGACACTGTTCGGCACTCCGGTGACCCGCCGGTAACCCCCGTCTCGCCCGCCAATCCCCCCGCGGAGGTACCCGTGCCCAGACGCCTCACCACCCTGCTCGCCTCGGCCGCGCTCACGATGCTCTTCGTCTTCGGGGTCTCCTCCCCCGCCGCCGCCGTCACGACCTCGCAGAAGCTGTCCGTCCTCTCCAGCTGGACGCAGACGAGCGCCACCAGCTACAACTCCTGGAACTCCGGCCGGCTCAACCAGGGCGCCTGGGCCTCGTACGGATTCAACTGGTCGACCGACTACTGCTCGTCCAGCCCGGACAACCCGCTCGGCTTCAAGTTCAGCCTCTCCTGCTACCGGCACGACTTCGGCTACCGCAACTACAAGGCGATGAGCCGGTTCTCGGCCAACAAGGCCCGCCTCGACAGTGCCTTCTACGCCGACCTCAAGCGGGTCTGCGCCACGTACAACGCCGCCGTGCGGCCCGCCTGCACCAGCCTCGCCTGGACGTACTACCAGGCCGTCAGCGCCTTTGGCTCCGTCGCCGCCGTACAGCAGGCCGACATCGACCGCGCCGCCCGGATGAAGGCCGACGCCGAGCGCCGCGCCGGCCTGAGCTGACCGACCCGCACCGCCCAGGGGTTCGCGTCCCCGGCCCACCCGGGCGACGCGGACCCCGACCGGCGGGCCGCAGGGCCCACCGTCAGGCGTGGCCGGTGTGGTGACGTCGACGGTCCGGGGCGACGTGCTGACGGGGAGCCACGCGGGCGGGACCGGCGCCGAACCTCGCCGAGCCCACCGCCAGGTCCGGATGCTCGACCGCGAGGGCCAGCGCCGCCGCCTCCTCCAGCCCCAGCTCGGTGCCCTCGCCGTACGCGCCGTCGAAGGTCGCGTCACCCAACTCCCGGCGCAACTCCCCCTGCCGCTGCGCCCAGTAGCCGCCGTAGATGCCCGGGGCGCAGCGCATGCTCGCCCGGGTCGCCCCCGCCGCGCCGAACAGGCGGGCCGCCGTCAACCCGTCACCGCCGGCCGCGCAGCGCACCGCCATCGCGTTCAGCGTGTCGCAGGCCCGACCGTGGAAGCCGTGACTCATCCGCGACCGCAGCGCCACCTGGAGGTGCTCGTGCGCGGCGACCAGGTCCCCGCGCGCCAGGGCGACCATCCCGAGCAGCATGTCGACCGAGCGCCGCCCGCGCTCCACCGGGCGCGCCGCCTCCACCGGGCGGGCCGCGCCCAGCAGCTCCGCCGCCTCGTCCAGGGCGCCCCGCCGCCAGAGCAGCTCGGCCAGGCTGAACACCCCGAAGAGCGCGTCGCCGAGCACCTCCTGGCCGGACGCCCAGTCGATCACCTCACGGCAGATCCGCTCCGCCTCCGCGAACTGTCCCATGTCGACCAGCGGGGCCGCCCGCCCGGCGAGCACCCGGGCCAGCAGGCCGGCGTCGCCCGCCTGCCGGGCCGCCGCCTCCGCCCGCTGGGAGTAGCGCAGCTCCTCGCCGAACTCGCCGTCCGCGCCGGCGTGCAGCGAGTGCATGTGGTACGCCGCCGCCAGCTCGGCCTCCGGGATCCGCTCCCCCGTCTCGGCGATGCGCCCGTACAGCCGGAACAGCCAGAGCCGCCCCTCCCGGGCCAGGCCCCGCTCCCGCCACCACTGGTCGAGGCCCCCGGCCAGCCGCAGGCCGGCCCGGGCACTGCCGCCGGTGGCGCACCAGCGCAACGCGGCGCGCAACTCGCCGGCGAGCGGGTCGAGGGCGTAGAGCGACAGGGTCACCGGCCGCCCGTCCGGCCCCAGGTGGGCGCGTTCCAGCGCGTGCGTCGACCACGCCACGTGCCGGTTGCGGGCCGACCGCTCCTCCCCCGCCTCCACCAGCCGCCGCGCCGCGTACGCCCGGATCGGGTCGAGCATCCGGTAGGTGCTGCCCGAGGCGTGCGGCTCGGCCAGCACCATCGACTTGTCGACGAGCACCGAGAGCGGATCCAGCGGGTCGTCGCCGAGCAGCCACTCCACCGTCGCCAGGTCGACCGGGCCGGCGAAGACCGCCAGCCAGCGCAGCAGCCGGGCGGCGCGCGGCCCCAACGTGCGGTACGACCAGGTGACCGTGGCCTGCATGGTCAGGTGCCGTTCGGTGGCGGAACGCTGCACCGCCCGGACGGCCGGGCTGGGCGGCACCATCCCCACGGCCGCCGCCACCAGGTCCACCGTCTCCTGCCGGTCGCCCGGCCGGTCCGGCTCCACCGGGGGATCCGGGTCCTCCCGGCCCGCGTCCAGCGTGCCCAGCACGTCGTCGAGGCGCTCGGCGAGCTGCCCCACGGAGAGCACCCGCAGCCGGGCGGCGGCCAGCTCTATGGCGAGCGGCAGCCCGTCCAGCCGCCGCACCACCCGCCGCAGGTCGGCCGACTCGCCCGGGTCCGGCGGCCGGCCGCCCCGGGCCGCCGCCGTCCGGTCCAGCAGCAGCGCGACCGCGTCGCTCTCCGCCCCGTCCGCCGACGGGTCGACCGACAGTGACGGGATCCGCCAGACCACCTCGCCCGGCAGGCCGAACGACTCCCGGCTGGTGGCGAGCACCCGGACGCCCACCCCGCCGGCGAGCAGCCGGGAGATCACGTCGGCCGAGGCGGCCGGCTGGGCGTCGCAGGTGTCCAGCAGGACGAGCATCCGGCGCGCGGCCGCGTACTCCACCAGCGTGTCGACCATCGGGCGGCCCGGCTCGGGACGCAGACCGAGCACGGCGGCGACCTCGAACGCCACCAGACCCGGGTCGGTGACCGCGGCGACGTCGACGAACCAGACACCGTCCGGATGGGACTCCACCAGGTCGACGGCGAGCTCCACGGCCAGCCTCGTCTTGCCCGCACCGCCCGCGCCGAGAACGGTGACCAGCCGGTGCGCCTCCACCAGCCGCCTCAGCTCGGCCCGCTCGGCGTGCCGACCGACGAACGAGGTGACCGGGGTCGGCAGGTTGTGCGCGGTCGCGTCGGCGGTGCGGGGCCGCGGGAAGTGCCGCTCCAGGCCGGGCGCGACCAGTTGGAAGAGCCGCTCCCGGTCGTCGAAGCCGCGCAGCCGGTGCAGGCCGAGGTCGAACAGGGACGCGTCGGGCGGCAGCGGCTCCGCGTGCCGCGCCGTCGCCGCCGAGCAGAGCACCTGCCCGCCGTGGGCGGCGGCGGCGACCCGGGCCGCGCGGTGCACCTCCGGGCTGACGTACTCGCCGTCGCGCGGCTCCGCCCAGCCGGTGTGCAGCCCCATCCGGACCCGGGGCACGGCGTCGGCGGTGGGCCACTCGTGGCTGGCCAGCGCCCGCTGCGCGGTCAGGCAGGCGGTCAGCGCGGCGGTCGCGTCGTCGAAGGCGAGGAAGAACGAGTCCCCCTCGGTCAGCAGCTCCGCGCCCTCGGTCGCGGCGATCGTGCGGCGCAGCAGGCGGCGGTGCTCCCGCAGCACCGGGCGGTAGTCCGGGCCGAGCAGCTGGGCCAGCCGGGTGGAGCCCTCGATGTCGGTGAAGACGAAGGTCACCAACCCGCTCGGGAGATGGATCCGTGGCGACATGGTGGAACCTCCGCCCGTGACGTCGGACTCATGCTGCCTGATACCGGACCATCACGCATCGTGAGAACGGTCGGGCCCGACCCGACTACGGACCCACCGGTCAGCAGCCGCAGCCACCGCCGCAACAACCCCCACCGGCCGGTGCCGGCGCGCCACCGGCCGCACCGCCGCCGCCCCGGCCGGTGACCGCGACGGTGGAGAGGAGCTTGACCGTGTCGGCGTGCCCCTGCGGGCAGGACGCCGGCTCAGCGGCCTGCGCCATCGGACGGTTGACCTCGAAGGTGTCGCCGCAGGCGCGGCAACGGAACTCGTACCGGGGCATGGCACCAGGGTACGACCGGTCCTGACGTACGGGGGGACATGGGTGATACTCAACTTGTGGCGGACGGCGAGGACAGGACGACCCTTCGGCCCCTGCGGCCGGCGGCACCGATCGACGGGCCGCTCGCGGGCTCCGGCGCCGCGCCCGAACCCGCGACGCGGTTGCCGCGTCCCCGCCGCCCCTGGCTGAGGTCCACGGCCGCCGGCGACACGAAGCCGGCCGCCGACACCAGGCCGGCGACCGAGCCCACCACCGAGGCGAAGCCGGCCACCGACACCAAGCCGGCCACCGAGCCCACCGCCGACACGAAACCGGCGGAGGAGGCGAAGCCGGCCGAGAGCGCGAAGCCGGCCGAGAGCGCGAAGCCGGCCGAGAGCGCGAAGCCGGCCGACGGCGCGAAGCCGGCCGACGGCGCGAAGCCGGCCGACGGCGCGAAGGCGGTCACCGAGACCAGGCCAGCCACCGAGCCCACCGCCGAGGCGAAGCCGGGCGAGAAGGCGAAGCCGGGCGACGGGCCGGCCGACGACAAGAAGGCGGTCACGGCCGGGAAGCCGGGCGACAGCGCCGGCACGGCCGCGAAGCCGGGTGACGGGACCGCCCCGGGCACGACGGCCGGCGGCGCGGCCGGGGCCCTGACGACCGGGCCCGGGGCGACTACCGGTGACGACGCCGGTGCGGCGTCGGCCACGGGTGGCCTCGCGGAGACGAGAGTCGACGTGCCCGCCACGAAACCGGCCACCGGGCCCCGGCGCCGCCGGGTGCAGTTCGCGCACGCCGTACGCCGGCCGCCGCACCGCGTCGCGATGACCGCCGCCCGCGCCACCCGCGACTGGTCGCGGCGGCCCAGCGGCCGACTCACCCTGCCCGGCGTGTTCCTGCTCGCCCTGGTCGCGGCGACGGCCGCGGCGGGCGCGCTCCTGGTGCCCGCGACGGCCCGGGGGCCCCGTCCGGTCGCGGTCGACACCACCTCCGTCGCGCCGACCGCCGCTCCGCAGGCGCCGCTGCCCGGCGGGACCCCACTACCCGGCGGGACGGTGCTGCCCGGCGGGACGGTGCTGCCCGGCGGCACGCCGCTGCCCGGCGGGACGGTGCTGCCCGGCGGGACCACCGGCCGGCCGTCGGACGCGCTCGCCGGCTGGGCCGCCGAGGTCGGGCCGAAGGTCGGCATCTCGCCGGTGGCCATGCAGGCGTACGGCTACGCCGAGGTGGTGCTCGCTCAGACCAACCGCAGTTGCGGGTTGAGCTGGACCACCCTCGCCGCCATCGGGTTCGTCGAGTCGGGGCACGGCCAGGCCAACAACGCCCGGCTCGGCCAGGACGGCAAGGCGCTGCCCGAGATCATCGGCCTGCCGCTGGACGGCAACGGCGGCCGGATGCGCATCCCCGACACCGACCGCGGTGTGATGGACAAGGACCCGGTCCTCGACCGGGCGGTCGGGCCGATGCAGTTCATCCCGACGACCTGGCAGGAGATCGGGGCCGACGCCGACAACGACGGTGTGAAGGACCCGCACGACCTGGACGACGCCGCCCTCGCCGCCGGCAACTACCTCTGCAAGGGCGGCCGGAACCTGACCATCCCCGCCGACTGGTGGAACGCGATCCTGTCCTACAACGACGTCCGCCGGTACGCCCAGGACGTCTACGACACCGCCAACCGGTACGGACAGGCGAGCCGCACGTGAAGTGATCGTCCGCATACATTGGAGAACTGGACACTTCCCCCCGGCAGCGGTTAGCGGCAAGCTAGACGGGTGATGGTGCGCGAGTGGGACCCCAGGAACGCGTCGTCCGCCGAGATCGCGTCGCTGCTGGACACGCTGAACGCGGTTCTGGCGGCCGATCTGCCGCAGGATCCGCCGTGGCGGGAGAGTTCCATGCGGGAATACCTCGCCGAGGTGATGCCCGGCGAGCGGCGGATCTCCTGGGTCGCCCAGGCTGAGCCGGCGGCCGACGGCAGCCCGGGGGCGATCCTGGGCCACGTGCACGTGCTGCTGCTCGGCGACATCGGGGTGCTGGAGGTGCTGGTGCACCCGTCGGAGCGGCGCACCGGCCTCGGGCGGGACCTCGTCCTGACCGCCGCCCGGCGGGTCTACCAGGAGGGCTTCCAGTCGATCGGGGTGGAGGTGGTCGGCGACACGCCGGCCGTCGCCTTCTACGAGTCGCTCGGCTTCTCGAAGGAATACGTCGAGACCCGCAGCGTGCTGGACCTGTCCGGGGTGGACTGGGCCGAGCTGTCCGAGATGGCCACCGGCATCAGCGCGGGCTACCACCTCCAGTTCCACCCCGGCGGCCCGCCGGACGAGCTGATCGAGGCGTACGCGCGGGCCAAGGCCGAGGTGCGCGACGTCGAGGACGGCGAGCTGCGCCCCAGCTCCTACGACCCGCAGCGGCTGCGGGACAGTCTGGACTGCCTGCACCGGCGGGGCATGAAGCCCTACATCGTGCTCGCCCTGCACGAGCAGACCGGGGAGGTGGCGGGGCTGACCGAGGTGGTCGTGCCGGTCCAGCATCCCACCCGCGCCGACCAGTACGACACCATCGTCGTGCAGGACCACCGGGGCTACGGCATCGACCGGGCGATCAAGGCCAGGATGCTGATGGAGCTGCGCTCGGCGGAGGCGGAGCTGACCGAGGTGCAGACCTGGAACGCGCAGGCCAACGAGGCCATGCTCAAGGTCAACGCCGAGTTGGGCTACCGCCCGGACCGCGAATGGTGCGAATACAGCATCGACGTGGCCGAGCTGGTGCACCGCCTCGACGCCGGACGCTGACCGGAACGTTCACGAATCCGTCCGCTGGGGGATGGACGGCGGTCAGCACCGACCCTTAACGTGCGTTAGTTCCCCGTCCACCCATCGTGGAGGCCTCATGCGCCCGCGCCGCACTCTTGCCGCGCTCGCGACCGCCACCGCCGCCGTGACCGTCGCGGCTGTCGGCGTCGCACCCACCGCGGCCAGCGCCGCGCCCACCGACCTCTTCATCTCCGAGTACGTCGAAGGCTCGTCGAACAACAAGGCGATCGAGCTGTTCAATGGCACCGGCGCCGCCGTCGACCTGGCCGCCGGCGGCTACCAGCTCCAGTTGCACTTCAACGGCTCCACCACGCCGACGAACCTGGCGCTGACCGGCACCGTCGCGGCCGGTGACGCCTTCGTCCTCGCCGCCGCCTCGGCCGCCCCGGGCATCCTGGACCGGGCCGACCAGACCACGAGCGCCAGCCTGTTCAACGGCGACGACGCCATCGTGCTGCGTCGGGGCGGCACCGTGCTCGACTCGATCGGCCAGGTCGGCGTCGACCCGGGCACCGAGTGGGGCACGGGTGTCACCAGCACCGCCGACAACACGCTGCGTCGGTCGGCCGCCGTGACCTCCGGCGACACCGACCCCTCCGACGCGTTCGACCCGGCCGCGCAGTGGGCCGGCTTCCCCGTCGACACGTTCGACGGCCTCGGCACGCACGCCGTCGACGGCGGCGGCCCGGTCGACGCGCCCGCCACGCTCACCTGCGGCCCGACGCTGGTGACCTCCGCCGGCACGGCGACGACCCGGGAGGTCACCGCCACCGACGCGGACGACCGGATCGTCGACCTGGCGGTCACCTCGGTCAGCCCGACCCCGGCCACCGGCTCCGTCAGCCGCTCGGCGGTCACCCCGGCCGACGCGGTCGGCGACACCGCCCGGGCCACGGTCGGCGCGAGCGCCGACCTGGCCGCCGGGGCGTACGCCGTGGTGCTGACCTCCACCGACGCGGACGGCGACACCGCCACCTGCACCCTGGCGGTGCAGGTCACCCGGGAGCTGACCGTCGGCGAGGTGCAGGGCCCGACCACCGACGGCGAGTCCGGCCCCGCCGACCGGTCGCCGCTCGCGCCGGCCACGGGCAACGGGACCAGCAGCACGCTGTACGACGTACGCGGCGTGATCACCCAGCTCACCCTGGCACGCGACTCGGGTGGCCGGGACCAGCGCGGCTTCTTCCTGCAGAGCCGGTCGGACGCCACCGACGGCGACCCGACCAGCTCGGACGGCATCTTCGTCTTCATGGGCTCGTTCACCTCGTTGATCGGCGGCTACGTGCCGACGGTCGGCGACGAGGTGGTGCTGCGCGCCCGGGTCTCCGAGTACTTCAACTTCACCCAGCTCTCCGGCGCGTCGCTGGTCCGCCGGATCGCCTCCGGGGTGGACGTGAACGCCGAGGTCGAGGTGACCGACGCGGTGCCGCCGGTCGAGGTGGCCGCGGCGCAGCGCTTCTTCGAGCGGCACGAGGGCGCCCGGCTGCGGGTGCGGGCCGGCAGCGGCGCGGTGAGTGGGCGGAACGTCTTCGCCTCCACCGCCGACGCCGAGATCTTCGTGATCGACCGGGACGACCCGCTGCTCGACCGCGCCGACGCGTACGCCCGCCGGGTGTTCCGGGACGCGCACCCGCTCGACAACGACCCGACCCGCCGCTTCGACGACGGCAACGGGCAGCGGATCCTGCTCGGCAGCATGGGCGTGAAGGGCAGCACGGGTGACAGCGCCGCGCTGCTCCCGCCCGCGCGTACCTTCGACACGCTGACCGCCGACGCGGTCGGCGGGCTCTACTACTCCTTCGAGAAGTACGGCGTGCAGGTCGAGGCGGCCGCGTTCACCGGCGGGGCCGACCCGTCGAAGAACAACCCGCCGAAGCCGGCCAACCGCTCGGAGGAGGTCGCGGTCGCGACCTACAACGTCGAGAACCTGTACGACTACCGCGACGACCCGTTCGACGGCTGCGACTTCGCCGGCAACGCCGGCTGCACCGGGGTGCGCCCACCGTTCGACTACGTCCCGGGCAGCGAGCAGGAGTACCGCGACCAGCTCGCCGCGCTGGCCGACCAGATCACCACCGACCTGCACTCCCCGGACCTGATCCTGGTGCAGGAGGCCGAGGACCAGGACATCTGCTCGGTCTCCGGCGGCGCGCTGGTCTGCGGCAGCACGGACAACGCCGACGGCGCGCCGGACAGCCTCCAGGACCTGGCGCTGGCCATCGCCGCCGCCGGTGGCCCGGCCTACCAGGCCGCGTACGACCGGACCGGCGCGGACGCCCGGGGCATCACCGCGGCGTTCCTGTTCCGCACCGACCGGGTGTCGCTGGCGGCTCCCACCGCCGCAGACCCGCTGCTGGGCTCGGCGCCGACCGTCGAGTACCGGGGGGCGGGCCTGCCGGGCAACGCGGACGTGCAGAACCCGAAGGCGCTCAACGCGGTGCTGCCCGCCGACGTGGACACCTCCACCGGCAAGGACGGAAACAACGTCTTCACCCGCGCCCCGCAGCTCGGCAAGTTCACCGTCGCGGCCGCCCCCGGCTCCGCCGAGCGGTACACGCTGTGGGCGGCGAGCAACCACTACTCGTCGGGGCCGGACAGCCGGGTCGGGCAGCGCCGGGAGCAGGCCGCGTACGGGGCCGCGATCGTCACCGCCATCGAGGCGTCGGACCCGCACGCGCGGGTGGTCTACGGCGGGGACCTCAACGTCTTCCCCCGCCCCGACGACCCGATCGCCACGGCGGTCGACCCCACCCCGTCGGACCAGCTCGGGCCGCTGTACGAGGCCGGCATGCGCAACCTGTGGGACGACCTGCTCGCCGACGCGCCGTCGTCCGCCTACTCGTACAGCTTCGAGGGGCAGGCGCAGACGCTGGACCACCTGTTCGTGAACGGCGCGCTGCACCGGGACCTGGTGCAGATGCGGGCCGCGCACGTCAACGCCGACTGGCCGGCCGACCACGCGGCCGACGGCAGCCGGGGCTCCAGCGACCACGACCCGCAGGTGGCCCGCTTCCGCTCCCGGGCGTCGTTGAGCGTCAGCGACGCGTCGGTGGTCGAGGGCGACCGGGGCAGCCGGCCGCTGACCTACACGGTCACCGTGTCGCGCCCGCTGTCCCAGCCGGTGCTGCTCTGCGCCGCCACCTACGGCACCACGGCCCAGGCCGGCGCCGACTACGACCCGTACGTCGGCTGCAAGGTCCTGGCCCCCGGGCAGACCTCGCTGGCGTTTCCGGTGGCCGTGCGCGGTGACCGGAAGCGGGAGGCGGACGAGAAGCTGAACCTGGTGGTGGCCGGGGTGCCGGGCCTGCGCCTGGCGGACCCGCTCGCCGTGGGCACCATCACCGACGACGACTGACGTCACACCGGAGCCCGTCCCGACGGCCCGCCGCCCAGGAGTCCCTGGGCGGCGGGCCGTCCGCTCACCACGGGAAGCGCGGGTCGGGCACCCGCGACGGTGGGGGTACGCGCGGCGGCGGGGGCACGCTGCGATACTTCGCCACCCGCACCTCCCACTGGCTGCGCCGGCGCATGGCGTCGCGGACCCTGCGGTCGCGGTAGAACGTCTCCGGCGGCCGGGCCAGCCCGTAGATGTCCGCCCACCACTCGCCCGGCTCGGGGTCGAGAATGGTGTCCAGGTGCGAGGGGTAGCGACGCCCCGCCCCGTCGCGGGTGTCCTGCCAGTCCCGCATCGGCTTCAGCACCCGACCGAACTCGTCGACGACGGCCAGCCGGAACCCGGCGACCCCGATGATGCGGCGCAGGAGCAGGATGCTCGGCACCAGCCGGCCCGCCTCGATCCGCCCGACGGTGGAATGGTTCACCCCCGCCCACCGGGCCAGCTCCCGCTGGCTGAGGCTGGCGTACCGGCGGACCGCCCGGACGATGCCCGCGGCCGGCCACGGAGTGTCGAACGGCTCGGTCAGCATCACGGGCCGCTCACGCGTTTCCGCCGCCTGGTCGTTGCCCGCCGCCTGGTCGACGCCCGACGGCCCGGCCGAGCCCGACGGCCCGACGGCACCCGACAGCCCGTCGGGACCGGACAACTGGTCGGCGCCAGGGGGTTGGCCGGAGCCAGGCGGTCGGTCACTTTCCGGTTCGGCGGGAAGCTCGCTCATACCGTCACGGTCCCGGCTGCGGCGCCTCTCCCGCAATCCCGCCCGCTCCGCCTGTGGACAACGCAGCCGCCTGTGGAAAACCAGCCACCGGTCCTGCCCTTAGGCGCGGGACACCCTCCGGCGGGCAGTCACGCTCCGCAACAGGATCGATGTCTCAGCCATTGACTACGTTAAGTGACGACAGATGCGGCCCTGAAAGGGCCCGGATCAAGGCCGATGACGTCGGCAGCGCCGCTACCTGGGGATTCAGCGCTGAGCCCTCTCGGGGGCAACAAACCCCCGCATGCCCTTTGCTCTGCATCCTGATACGCACCGGACACACATAGTTGCTGGTGCGTATCAGAATGCAGAGCAAAGCGTCGGAAGGAGGGCGGCATCAAGGGCACAGTCTCAATACACAGCGTTACGAACCAGCGCTGGTTGTTGACGTGCGGAGCGGGTACCTGCTCGAAGCCGGCAACCAGCGCCGACGCCCCCGTGTGCCAGCGACGACGGCGACCAGCACCGGCACCAGCACCGGACGTGTCAGAGCCGAAAGGGCCCGGACCAGGCCGGACCAGGCCAGGCCGGACCAGGCCAGGCCGGGTCGGGTCAGTAGCGCTGGCGGAGGAGTCCGGCGGCCTCGACCGCCCAGTAGGTGAGGATGATCTGCGCGCCGGCCCGACGGATCGAGGTCAGCGTCTCCATCATCACCCGCTCCCGGTCGATCCAGCCGTTGGCGGCGGCCGCCTCGACCATCGCGTACTCGCCGGAGACCTGGTAGGCGGCGACCGGGACGTCCACCGCCGCGCGGACCGCCGACACCACGTCGAGGTACGGCAGGGCCGGCTTGACCATCACCATGTCGGCGCCCTCGGCGACGTCCAGCTCGACCTCGCGCAGCGACTCCCGCAGGTTGGCGGGGTCCTGCTGGTAAGCGCGACGGTCGCCCTCCAGGGCCGACTCCACCGCGTCCCGGAACGGGCCGAAGAAGGCCGAGGCGTACTTGACGGCGTACGCCAGCACCGCCACGTCCTGGTGGCCCGCGGCGTCGAGCGCCCGGCGTACCACGGCGACCTGGCCGTCCATCATCCCGGACGGTCCGACCACACCGACCCCGGCGGCGGCCTGGGCGACCGCCATCTCGGCGTACGCCTCCAGCGTGGCGTCGTTGTCGACGCCCCCGTCGGGGGTGAGCAGGCCGCAGTGCCCGTGCGAGGTGAACTCGTCCAGGCAGAGGTCGCTCATCACCACCGTGGCGTCGCCCACCTCGGCGACGACGTCGCGGATCGCGACGTTGAGGATGCCGTTCGGGTCGATCCCGCCGGACCCGGTGGGGTCCCGCCGCTCCGGCACACCGAAGAGCATGATGCCGCCGACGCCCGCCTGGACCGCCTCGGCTGCGGCCTTGCGGAGCGAGTCCCGGGAGTGCTGGAGCACCCCCGGGAGCGACGCGATCGCCCGCGGTTCCGTCAGCCCCTCCTTGACGAACATCGGCACGACCAGCTCGGCCGGGTCGACACGGGTCTCGGAGACCAGCCGCCGGATGGCCGCGTTGCGGCGCAACCGGCGGGGCCGGATCTCGGGGTACGGCATCACGGACCTCCTGCTACGACTACCGGAACCTCAGGGCGGTCGGCCCCTGCACCTTCGAGCCACGGCGCTGCTTCGCCGGCATGGCGGCGAGCTTCTCGCGCAGCTCGACGGCGTAGGCGGCGAGCGCCTCCACCAGATCGGGGACCGAGGCGTGCGGCGGCTGGACGTCGACCCGCAGGCCGAACTCCGTCGCGGTCTCCGCCGTCTTGGGCCCGATCACTGCAACGACGGTACGGGCGTGCGGCTTCCCCGCGATACCCACCAGATTGCGCACCGTGGAGCTGGACGTGAAGAGCACCGCGTCGAAGCCGCCCGACTTGATCGCGTCCCGGATCTCGGCGGGCGGCGGGGCGGCCCGGACCGTCCGGTAGGCGGTCACGTCGTCGACCTCCCAGCCGCGCTCGGTGAGCCCGGCGGCGAGGGTCTCGGTGGCGATGTCGGCGCGCGGCAGCAGCACCCGACCGACCGGGTCGAGGATCTCGTCGTGCGGCGAGAACTCGGCGAGCAGCCCTTCGGAGGACTGCTCCCCGGACGGGATCAGCTCGGGCTGGATGCCGAACGCGCGGACGGCGTCGGCGGTCGCCTCACCGATACACGCGATCTTGACGCCGCCGAAGTGCCGGGCGTCGAGACCGTGCTCGGCGAACTTCTCCCAGACCGCGCGAACCGCGTTGACGGAGGTGAAGATCACCCAGGCGTACCGGCCGTCGACCAGGCCCTTGACCGCCCGCTCCATCTGGGCCGGGGTCCGGGGCGGCTCGACCGCGATGGTCGGCACCTCGCAGGGGATGGCCCCGTACGCGCGCAGCCGCGCGCTCATCACGCCGGCCTGCTCCTTGGTGCGGGGCACGAGGACCTTCCAGCCGTACAGCGGCCGGTTCTCCCACCAGCTCAGCTTGTCGCGCTGGCCGACGCCCTCGCCGACGGTGAGGACCACCCGGCCGGTGAAGCCGAGCGCCGCCGCGACGAACGAGTCGACCGTCGAGGTGGTGGTGTACTGCGTCTCGCCGGTGCCGTCGCCGGTCACCCCGACGCCGGTGGTGCCGTCCACCCCGGCCGCGAGCAGCCCGTCGCGGATCGCGGCGAGGTCACCGGCGTCCACGGCGAGGGCCAGCGAGCCCCGGCCGACGGCCGCGGCCAGCGCGTCGAAGTCCAGCGCGCTGACGTCCTCGACGTCGGCCGCCGTACGCACGCCCGGCAGCGGCACGCCCGCGTAGGTCGCCACCCCCTCGGCCTGGCCGACGCCGGGGACGACCTCGAAGTGCGCGGCGGTCCGCGCGACCGCCTGCACCTCCTTGACGACCGACTCGTGGCCGAACGGGTCGCCGGCGACCAGGTGCACCGCGTTCAGCCCGGAACGGGCCGCCGAGATCAGCACCTTCGCCACGTCACCCGGCGCGCCCTCCGCCGGGGTGAACTGGGCGTCTTCCCTGGCCTGGGCGCGGACGGCGTCGAGCAGCGACTCGGGGACTCCCCGGTCGTACACCACCTGGTCGGCGTCGACCAGGGCGTCGTGCGCCCGGCGGGTCAGCAGGCCCGGGTCGCCGGGACCGGCCCCGACGAAGGCGATGCGGCCTACGGGCTTACGGGTGCGGGTCATTCTGTGCTCCCAAATTGCTGGGTCCCCGGGCCGGCGTGTCCATCGTGGCCGAGGATCGAGTCGGCGCCGAGGTCGAGGAGTTCGGCGGCGAGTGCCTTGCCGATCTCCGCCGCGTCGGCGAGCGTTCCGGTGCGGGACAGCCGGAGGTCTCTCGTACCGTCCGGACTGATCACCGCCCCGCGCAGATAGATCTCCTGGACGACGTCGCCCTCGGCACCCGAGCCGGTTGGCTCACCTTCGGCGACGACGGCGTAGGCGGCGACCGGAGCGGAGCATCCGGCCTCCAGGGTGGCCAGCAGCGCCCGTTCCGCGGTGACCGCGGCGTGGGACGGTGCGTGGTCGAGCACGGCGAGCAGCTCGACCAGCTCCGTGTCGTCGGCCCGGCACTCCACCGCCAGCGCGCCCTGGGCGGGCGCGGGCAGCATCAGCATCGGGTCGAGCGTCTCGGTGATCACGTCGGTGCGCCCGATCCGGGCCAGCCCGGCCCGGGCCAGGACGACCGCGTCGAGGTCGGCCTCCGGGCCGAGCACCCGCGCGACGCGGCTGTCGATGTTGCCGCGGATCGGGGTGACCTCCAGCTGCATCCCGAGGGCGTGCAGCTGGGCGATGCGGCGCAGCGCGCCCGTGCCCACGGTCGCGCCGGAGGGCAGCTCGGTGAGCGTCCGACCGTCCCGGGCGACCAGCGCGTCCCGCGGGTCCTGCCGCGTCGGCACCGCCGCGATGTGCAGCCCGGCCGCCGCCGCGGTGGGCAGGTCCTTGTAGGAGTGCACCGCGAAGTCGATGGTGCCGGCGGTCAGGGCGTCACGCAGGGCGGAGACGAAGACGCCGACGCCGAGCCGGTGCACCGGTGCGGACGACCGGTCGCCGGCGGTGACCACCTCGACCAGCTCGACGGGCCGGCCGGTGGCAGCGGTCAGGGCCTCGGCGACGTGGCCGGACTGGGCCATCGCCAGCTTGCTGCCCCGGGTACCGAGGCGCAGGGGCGTGCTCATCGCTCACCTCCGTTGGGCGGGACGTCGGCGGAACCCGTCGACGGTGGAATGTCGGCGAGGCCGAAGGGCGGCGGGACATCGGCGAGGCCGAACGGCGGCGCGGCGTCGCCGGCCACGATGTCGGGGACGTTGTCGACCGGGGACGTCTGCGGCACCTGGAGGTCGAACAGCTCGCGCAGCAGGGCGGCGTACTGGTCGCCGCCGGGTTCGGCCGCCAGCTGACGCACCCGCACGGTCGGCTGGTGCAGCAGCCGCTGCACCACCCGGTGCACCGTCCGGGCCACCTCGGCGCGCTGGTCGTCGGTGAGGTCCGGGCGGCGCTGGGCGAGCCGGCGCAACTCGGCGCCGACCACGTCGTCGGCGCGGCCCCGCAGGGCGGCCACCGTCGGCGCCACGTCGGCGCCGCGCAGCCAGGTGAGGAAGGCGTCGACCTCGCCGGCCACGATCCGCTCGACGGCGGCAGCGTCGGTGGCGGCGGGCCCGTCGGCGAGCAGCGTCGCCATCCGGTCGATGTCGATGACCTCGACGCCGGGCAGCTCGGCGACGCCGGCCTCCACGTCGCGCGGCACGGCCAGGTCGAGCAGGACCAACGGCCCCCGGCCGGGGTCGCGCCGGGCGAGCGCCCGGGTCACCACGTCACGGGTGAGGACCGCTTCGGTGGCCGCGGTGGCGGCCACTACGATGTCCACTGTGGAGAGAACGGTGGTCAGCTCCGCCATCGGTGTCGCGCTGGCCCCGTACGCCTCGGCCAGCCGGACGGCCCGGTCGGCGCCCCGGTTGGTGACCGTGAGCGGCCCGGCACCCAGCCGAGACAGCGTGGCGACGCCCAGCGACCCCATCGCGCCCGCGCCGACCACCAGCGCGGGACGGCCGGCGAGGTCGCCGTCGAGGTGCCCGGCGGCCAGCTCCAGCGCGGCGGTCACCACGCTCTGGCCGGCCCGGTCGATCCCGGTTTCCGCGTGCGCCCGCTTGCCGACCCGCAGCGCCTGCTGCATCAGCTCGTGCAGCAGGCGCCCGGCGGTGTCGGCCCCGGTCGCGGAATGGTAGGCGTCCCGGAGCTGGCCGAGGATCTGCGCCTCGCCGACCACCATCGAGTCGAGCCCGGCGGCGACCCGGAAGACGTGGTCCACGGCGGCGGCGTCGAAGTGCACGTAGAGGTGGTTGGCGAGCGCGGCGGGCTGGCAGCCGGCCTGGTCGGCCAGCACCGCGCAGATGTCGCCGAGGCCGCCGTGGAAGCCGGACACGGCGGCGTAGACCTCCACCCGGTTGCAGGTGGAGACGAGCACGGCCTCGGTCACGTACGGCTGGGCGACCAGGCGGTCCAGGGTGCGGGTGAGGTCCGCGGGGCCGACCGCGAGCTGCTCCAGCGTGGCGACGGGAGCGGTGCGGTAGGACGCGCCGACGACGAGCAGTTTCACGTGCCGATCGCCTCCTGCGGGTCGGTGACGGCGAGCCCCCCGGGCAGGGCGGTCAGGGCGGACCCACCGGTGGCGGGCAGCGCGGTCAGCGATGCCTTGCGGTGCTCGTGGAAGGACAGGATCTGCAGCTCGATCGCGAGGTCGACCTTGCGCACGTCGACCCCCTCCGGGACCGAGAGTACGCACGGGGCGAAGTTCAGGATGCTCGTCACACCGACGGCCACGAGCTGGTCGGCCACCGCCTGGGCGGCCGGGGCCGGGGTGGCGATCACGCCGATGGCGATGGCCTCCTCGACGGCGACCCGCGGCAGCTCGTCGATGTGCCGGACGACCAGCCCGTTGATCTCCTCGCCGACCCGTGCGGGGTCGGCGTCGAAGAGGGCGGCGATCCGGAAGCCGCGGCTGGCGAAGCCGTCGTAGCCGGCGAGGGCGTGACCGAGATTACCCACGCCGACCAGGGCGACGGCCCGCCGCTGGGTGAGCCCGAGCACGTACTCGATCTGGTCGACCAGCAGCGCCACGTCGTAGCCGACGCCACGGGTCCCGTACGAGCCGAGGTGCGAGAGGTCCTTGCGGAGTTTCGCGGAGTTCACACCGGCGGCGCTGGCCAGACCCTCGCTGGACACGGTCTCGTGGCCGGTTTCGGCGAGGTTGTGCAGGGCACGGAGGTATTCCGGGAGCCGCGCGACGGTCGCCTCCGGCAGATCCGGGAGCGCCGGTACGGCACCGGCGCGGCCGGGCGCGCCAGGGTGACGGTGCTGACTCATGAGACTCCGTGCGGTGCGATCCTCGGCCAACTCGTGCGGCCGGCCGTTTCGGGATCCCCGCTGGCGACCGAGAATGCCGGCTGTGCTAGCAGGGCGCGTCGGAACTACAGAGTAGGCGCTTGTGAAGGCGTGCACAAATCGCGATCTTGAAAGCTCGCGACCCGGCTTCACCAGCCCCTCCATTCCGCAAGATCGATCCGGCGGCCGCCGCCGGCCGCCGCCCGGCCTCCGGGCGACGCCGATGGCGCCGGCGCGCCGATTATTGCTCAATTAAGACTTCTCTGACCAATCACGCGACCCACGGCTCGCCCACGATCCGGTCACGGTAGGGCCAGCCCTACGCCCGAGAGGCGGGCCGACGGGATGGGTCGGCCACTGCGCGCTGCCTAGCCTCTTGACATGACCGCCGTACCCGTCGCCGCCGATCAGCCCGTGCCGGCGCCGACCATCTCCCGACAGCTCCTGCTGGACTCCGGCTACGTGCTGCTGGGCCTCCCGCTGGCCCTGGCCAGCTTCGTCGTCCTGCTGGTCGGCCTGGCTGCCGGGCTGGGGCTGGTCGTGACGGTGATCGGCCTGCCGATCCTCAGCGGCACCCTCTACGCCGCCCGGGGCCTGGCCGACATCGAGCGCCTCCGCCTCCCCACCGTGCTCCACCAGGCCCGGATCCGCCCCCAGTACCGGCTCCCCGAGCCCGGCGCGAGCGCCTGGCGGCGGATCTTCGTGCCGATGGGGGACGCGCAGTCCTGGCTCGACCTGGCGCACGGCATCCTCAAGCTGATCGTGGCCATCGTCACCTTCGTGGTCACGCTGGTCTGGTGGGCCGGCGCCGTCGCCGGCACCCTCTACTGGGCGTACGACTGGACGCTGCCGCACGGCGACCCGGATGACGTCGGCCTCCCCCAGCTCCTCGGCCTCGGCGATTCGACCGTGGCCCGGATCGGGCTGCACACCGCGATCGGGCTGTTCTTCCTGATCACCCTGCCGATCGTGGCCCGGGGCTGCGCGCTGCTCCAGGCCGGCTTCGGCCGGGCCCTGCTCACCGGCGTGGCCGAGATGCGCAACCGGATCACCGTGCTGGAGGAGCAGAAGCGGGCCGCCGTCTCCGCCGAGGCGAGCGCGCTGCGCCGGCTGGAGCGGGACATCCACGACGGGCCGCAGCAGCGCCTGGTCCGGCTCGCGATGGACCTCAGCCGGGCCCGCCAGCAGCTCGCCACCGACCCGCAGGCCGCCGGGCGCACCCTGGACGAGGCGGTCACCCAGACCCGGGAGACGCTCGCCGAGCTGCGCGCCCTGTCCCGGGGCATCGCGCCGCCGATCCTGGTCGACCGGGGACTGCCCAGCGCCCTGGCGGCACTGGCCGGGCGCGGCCTGATCCCGATCGAGCTACGGGTGGACCCGGAACTGGCCAGCCCGGCCGGCCGGCTCGACCCGGCGGTGGAGAGCACCGCCTACTTCGTGGTGTCCGAGGCGCTGACCAACGTCGCCAAGCACAGCCGGGCGACCGAGTGCCGGGTCACCGTGGCCCGGCACGACGGGCGGCTGGAGGTCGACGTCGACGACGACGGGCAGGGCGGCGCCCACCTGGCCAAGGGGCACGGGCTGGTCGGCATCGCCGACCGGGTCCGCGCCGCCGGAGGCCGGCTCTCCGTGGTCAGCCCGGCCGGCGGGCCCACCAAGATCCGCGCGGAACTCCCGCTGTGAGCCGCACGTGGTAGACAACAGGACATGCGGATCGTGATCGCGGACGACGCGGTGCTGCTCCGGGAGGGGCTGGTACGGCTGCTCACCGAGCGCGGGCACGAGGTGGTGGCCGCCGTGGCCGACGGCGACGCGCTGGTGGTGGCGGTGGTGGCCCACCGGCCCGACGTGTCGATCGTCGACGTCCGGATGCCGCCGTCGCACACCGACGAAGGGCTGCGCGCGGCGGTGGAGGCCCGCCGGCTGGTGCCCCGCACCCCGATCCTGGTCCTCTCCCAGTACGTCGAGGTGTCGTACGCCGACGACCTGCTCGCCACCACCGGCGGCGGCGGGGGCGGCATCGGCTACCTGCTCAAGGACCGGGTGGCCGCGATCGACGAGTTCCTCGACGCGTTGGACCGGGTGGCCGCCGGCGGGACGGTGCTCGACCCCGAGGTGGTCGGCCAGCTCTTCGCCCGGCGCCGGCGCGACGACCCGCTGCGCGAGCTGACCCCGCGCGAACGCGAGGTGCTCGCGCTGATGGCCGAGGGCCGCTCCAACACGGCGATCGCCAGGACCCTGGTGGTCACCGACGGCGCCGTCGAGAAGCACGTCCGGAACATCTTCACCAAGCTCCAGCTCCCGCCCGACACGGAGCAGCACCGGCGGGTCCTGGCCGTGCTGGCCTACCTGCGCAACTGACCGGACGCGCGTGGTGCGACGGCGGTGCCGGGGCCCGACGCCACCTCCCGACCCCGCCGACCCGCACCGCACCCGCCGCCGCGCGTCCGCCCGACCGGTCAGGGCAGCGTGGCCGCCAGGCTCACCGCCTCGCTGAGGGTGTCGGCCACCGGGTGGCCGGAGGCGCGCAGCCGTGCCGCGTCGGTGAACCCGCCGGTGTAGAGGACGGCGCGGCCACCCACCGACACGGCGGCGTCGGCGTCGTCGACGGAGTCGCCGATCAGCACCACGTTCCGGCCGTCCACGCCCAGCTCCGTCAGGTGCCGCCGCAGCGACTCGGCCTTGCGGTCCCCGCCGACGCTCGCCCGCAGCCCGTCCACCCGGACGAAGTGCCCGGTGAGCCCGTACGTGTGCACGGTCGGCACCAGTTCCTCGTGGAACCACATGGACAGCAGCGACTGGCTGCCCGGCCAGGCCGCCATCGCGTCGCCTGCGTCGTGCGCCAGCTCGCAGGTCGTCAGCCCGGTGCGGTACGCGTCGTGGAAGATCCGGTCCAGCCGGCCGAACGCGTCGTCGTCGACCGCCCGGCCGAGCACCTCGGCGTAGTAGTCGGCGATCGGCCGGCGGAACCGCACCCGGTGCTCGTCGGCGGTCACGGCGGGCCCGCCGACGCTGGCGAAGGCGGCGTTGGTGCAGGCGACCACCAGGCTCAGGTCGTTGAGCAGGGTGCCGTTCCAGTCCCACACCAGGTGGTGGCGCGCAGGCGTCATCGGAGCACCCTAGCGCCCGGCGTCACAGCTGCGGCGTGGTCAGGTCCCGCAGCAGCCGCTCCTCCTCCACCCGCCAGTAGCCGTGCTCCTTGCCGTCGAGCAGCACCACGGGCAGCCGGTCGCCGTACTCGCGTTCCAGCTCGATGTCGTCGGTGACGTCCTTCTCGGTCCACCGGTCCCCGGTGACCGCCACCACCCGGTCCAGCGCCAGCTTCGCCTCGTCGCAGAGGTGGCAGCCGGGCCGGGTGATCAGGGTGAGTCGGGGCTCACGCATCGGTCTCCTCCGTCGTGCTGGCGCCGGCCGGGGCCGGCGGGTGGGTCTCCGGCGACGCCGCCGGGGACGGCACCGGGGCCGTCGGGGACGACGCCGTCCGGAGCAGGGTCTTGCGCACCTTGCCGATCACCGAGTGCGGCAACTCGTCGACGAACTCGACGGCGGTCGGGCACTTGAACCGGGCCAGGCTGCGGGCGCAGTGGGCGAGCAGCTCCTCACCGGTCACCGGACGCCCCGGCGCCGGCACCACGTACGCCCGGACAGTCTCGCCGGTCCGCGGGTGCGGCACACCCAGTACCGCCGACTCGACCACCCCCGGGTGCGCGGAGAGCACCAGCTCGACCTCGTGCGGGTACACGTTGAACCCGTTCACCAGGATCAGCTCGCCGATCCGGTCCACCAGGAAGAGGTCGCCGTCGGAGTCGGCGTACGCCACGTCGCCGGTGGCCCACCAGCCGTCGGCGTCCGGGCCGCCCCGGCCGTCCGGCCAGTAGCCGGAGAAGACGTTCGCCCCGCGCACCACGACCTGGCCCGGGTCGGTGCCCGGCGTGCCGTCGGAGAGGTCCAGCTCGTCGGTGTCGTCGTCCGGCTCGGCCACGCCGTCGCGCCACAGGTCGGCCCCGTCGGTCCCGACCAGACGCAGCTCGACGCCGGGCAGCGGCCGGCCGATCGAGCCGGCCTTCGGCTCCCCGCCGACCAGGGTGGAGGTCAGCACCGGGGCGGTCTCGGTCAGGCCGTACCCGACGTGCACCGGGCGACCGGCGACCTCGGCGAAGCGCGCCGCGACGGCCGGCTCCAGCGGCGCCGCGCCGCAGACCACGACCCGGACCGACGTCGTCGCCGTGGCGAGGGCGGCGTCCGCCGTGGACCAGGCGGCCACCATCGACGGCACGCCGACCAGCACGGTGACCCGGTGCCGGGCGATCACGGCCAGACCCGCGTCGGCACCGAGGTCGTCGACGAGCACCCCGGTCGCGCCATGGTGGACGACCGCGCCCAACCCCGCGTTCAGCCCGTACGCGTGGAACAGCGGCAGCGCCAGCAGCACGGTGTCGTCCGGGCCGACGACCGGCGGGTCGATGCGGCCGACCTGCTCGTGGTTGGCCGCCAGCGCCCGGTGCGTCAGCATCGCGCCCTTGGGCCGCCCCTCGGTGCCGGAGGTGTAGAGCAGCAGCGCCAGGTCGTCGCCGCCCCGGTCGGGGAACGGGTGACCGGCGTCGGCCACCGGCGGCGCGGTGTGCACGGCGACGAGCGCGGGCAGGTCCCCGGCGGCGTCGGCGACCATGTCGCGCACCCGCTCGGTGCCGATCAGCACCGAGGCGCCGGAGTCGGCCAGCACGTGCCGCAGCTCGGGGGCGGTGAGGCCGGGGTTGACCGGCACCGCGACCAGCCCCGCGCGCAGCGCGGCCAGGCAGCTCACCACGAAGTCCGGCGAGTTGCCGAGCGCGACGGCGATCCGGGGCGGGTGCGGGTCGGCGGCCCCCGGCGTCGGGCCGGGCCCGCCGGGTCGCGCCCCGGTCAGGGCCGCCAGGGCGTGGGCGGTGGCCGTCACCGAGGCGTCCAGTTCGGACCAGGTCATGGTCCGCTCGCGCCAGTGCAGCGCGGGTCGGTCACCGTGGGCGGCGACCGCCCGGTGGAGCCGCTCGACGAGGGTCGAGGCGGAGCTGTCGGTTGCGTCCTGCACGGTGGCTGAGTCTGGCACAGCGCGGGGCCTGCGGGCCATGCCCGCCGGAGGCCGATCGGGCACCCCGGCCGGCGGGAACGGCGGCCCGGACAAGTCCCGTCGACAGGACGACCGGTGAGCGCGGACGGGACGGAACCCGTCCCGTCCACAGGACACGCCGGGCCGCTCCGGGCTCGCCGGACGGTCCTGCGTCGACACCCGCGCCCGCCGGCCCCCCGACCCCGCCAAGCGCGCGCTGACCTGGAATTTCATTCGCGACCACGCGGTAATCCGAAAGTCAACCGCACACGACGGACAACCGGTCCGCCAGGTGTGCGGCGCGGCGGGAAATACTTCCGCCCTGTGTAACGGACTTGCCACGCGTGGGTGACGTTGGCCCTATCATCACTCGGGTCGGCTCACCCCATTTGCCGTGAGTCGACACCCCTCAGCCCGAGGAGGCCCCCGTGCCTGTGAGCGCATTGGACCAGCACCTCAAGGGGATCTGCCGCCCGTCGGCACACCCCGAGCCAGCCCTGCCCGGCCCTGCCGGCCGGGCCACGACGGCGACGCGCCGACCGGCGTGGTCGGTCGGCGGGACGGAGGCGGCGCGGTGACCACCTTCGGATACGCGGAACGGCCGGCCGGCCTGACCAACCCGGCGATTCGCGGGCCGCTCAACGAACGGCCCGCCGCCCGGAATCCGCTGGACGACACGGGCAGCCTCGCCGTCCGGGGGGAGGGCACGTCGAGCCGGACCCGCAGCCGGCCACACCAGAACGAACCACCGCCCCGCTCCGCGACACCGGGCGGCAACGCCAAGCCGGCCGGCGGTCGGGTCGCCGTCCCCGCCCGGCCCACCATGCCGGCGCAGGGCCGCCGCACCACGGAGCCGGCCAAGGCGCCCGACGAGTCGGGCGCGGAGACGGCGGTGCTCCCGGCGGTGCCGGCCGCCGCCGCGCCGGTCAACACGTCGACGGGCTTCCCCAGCCGTCCGGATCCGTCCGACCCCGCCACCGAGGTCTGGGGGCTGGTCGAGCGGGCCCAGGCCGGCGAGTCCGAGGCGTTCGGGCTGATCTACGACCGGTACGTCGACACCGTGTTCCGGTTCGTCTACTTCCGCGTGGGCAACCGGCAACTCGCCGAGGACCTCACCTCCGACACCTTCCTGCGCGCCCTCAAGCGGATCGGCAGCTTCACCTGGCAGGGACGCGACCTGGGCGCCTGGTTGGTCACCATCGCCCGGAACCTGGTGGCGGACCACTTCAAGTCCGGCCGCTACCGGCTGGAGGTCACCACCGGGGACGTGCTGGACGCCGACCGCGAGGACCGGGGCCCGGAGGGCAGCCCGGAGGCGGCGGTCGTCGAGCACATCACCAACGTGGCCCTGCTCAGCGCCGTCAAGCAACTCAACCCGGAGCAGCAGGAGTGCATCGTGCTCCGCTTTCTGCAGGGCTTCTCCGTGGCCGAGACGGCCCGCACGATGGGCAAGAACGAGGGCGCGATCAAGGCGCTCCAGTACCGCGCGGTACGCGCGCTGGCCCGGCTGCTGCCGGACGGCTTCCAACCCTAGTCCCGGGCGGAAAGAACGTCGTGCATCGATCGATGTACGCGCAGCTCCGTGGCGTCGCGACCTCGTGACAGCGATCACTTTGCGTGATTTCGCCTCCGCCGGCCCCGTAACCCATGTCCGGTGCGGACCGTTTCTCCGGGTGCGACCGGTGGTAGCCCCGGCATCCCCCGGGCCCCCGAGGCCCGGCAGCGCGGCCGGCCACGACCTTCGTCCGTGGTGTCACGCCGCCACCGGTCGCTGTCGAAGACAGCGGCCGACCGGCCGCGACCAGCGAGAGGAGGTGCCCGCGGTGGACAGCAACCTCTTCTCCCGTCGGCGCGCGGAGCGCTTCGCGCAGCTTCTCGACGAGGCCAACGGGGGCCGGCGACACCACGTCCGTTCCCGGGCCGACGACCAGTTGGCCGCGCTCGTCGCGGTGGGTCAGCGGCTGCCCGCCGCACCGCCCGCCGTGGAGGTGGACCCGGAGTTCCGGACCGGACTGCGGGCCATGCTGCTGGCCACGGCCGAGCGCGAGGGCATCGGTGCCCCGGCCGCCGTCACCACCGAGCCGTCGTCCCGGCGCTCCGCCGCCGACACCGGCCGCAACCGGCTGCTGCCGGCGGTGACGGCCCGCCGGGCCCGCGCCCGGGGCGCCATCCTGGTCGGCGTCGCGGCCGGCGCCGTCGCCCTCTCGGGGATCTCGGCCGCCAGCGAGAACGCCGTCCCCGGTGACGCGCTGTACGGCATGAAGCGCTCCACCGAACGCGCCCAGCTCGCGCTGGCCAGCTCGGACGTCAGCCGGGGCCAGCTGTTCCTGGACTTCGCCCGTACCCGGCTCGCCGAGGCGGCGGCGCTGCGCGGGGACGAGGACGGCTTCAGCGCGGTGCTGGACGACATGGACGCCGACACCCGCCAGGGCGTACGCCTGCTGACCACCGCCGCGACGCAACGCTCGGACCCGGCGGCCCTCGACGCGGTCAACTCCTTCCTCACCGGCCAGCGCCGGGCGGTCGGCGGGCTCCTCGACGACGCCAGCCGCGCCGACCGCGACCGGACCCGCCGCTCGCTCGCCCTGCTCGACGCGGTCCGCAAGCGCTCCGACGCGCTGCGTGCGGCGATCGCCTGCGGCCGGCCCGCACCCGTCGGCAGCGACGCCCTCGGGCCGGCCCCGGCCACCTGCCCCGGCGACCGCTGACCCGGCGTCGGCGGTACCGCCCGAGACGTCCGCGCCACACTTCCCCCCGTGGGCGGCCGTCCGCCACGCGCACCCGGCTACCCTCGCGGAAGCACACGTCGCGCCGGTCCAGCGGAGGGAGGTCGCGTGACCCGCAGCCGCAAGGTGACCGTCAGCACCGACGCCCACGGTCACACCGCCGGCTGGGCGGAGACCGACTTCGCGCCCCTCGCTCCCCCGGAACCCGATCCGACCGCGGCGGCCTTCTTCGACGTCGACAACACGATGATGCGGGGCGCGTCGATCTACTGGTTCGCCCGGGGCCTCGCCGCGCGCGACTACTTCACCACCGCGGACCTGGCCCGGTTCGCCTGGCAGCAGCTGCGGTTCCGGCTGCTCGCCACCGAGCACGCCGGCGACATGTCGCAGGCCAAGGAGGCCGCCCTCGCCTTCGTCCAAGGCTGGCGGGTGGACGACGTGGAGCGCCTCGCGGAGGAGATCTTCGACGAGCTGATGGCGCCCCGGATCTGGGCCGGCACCCGCCGGCTCGCCCAGCGTCACCTGGACGCCGGCGAGCGGGTCTGGCTGGTCAGCGCCGCGCCGGTGGAGATCGGCCGGGTGATCGCCGCGCGGCTGGGCCTGACCGGCGCGGTCGGCACGGTCGCCGAGATCGTCGACGGCGCGTACACCGGCCGGCTGGTCGGCGACCTGATGCACGGCCCGGCCAAGGCGGAGGCGGTCACCCAGCTCGCCGCGGTCGAAGGGCTGGACCTGCGCCGCTGCACCGCCTACAGCGACTCGTGCAACGACCTGCCGATGCTCTCCATGGTGGGCCGGGGCGTGGCGGTGAACCCGGACGCGGCCCTGTTCAAGGAGGCCCGGCAGCGCGGCTGGGACGTCCGCGACTTCCGCACCGGCCGCCGCGCCGTCAAGATCGCCGTGCCGTCCACCGCGGCCGCCGGCCTGATCGCCGGGGCGGTCGGCGCCGGGCTGGCGCTGCACCGTCGCCGCCGCGACGGCTGACGGCACCGGCCGCCCGCGTCGCTAGGGCCCGAACGGGTCGGGGCGCCGCTCCAGCAACTGGTGCAGGGTCTGCTGGATGGTCTCCCGCACCTGGTCCGCGAGGTTGAACACGACCAGCGGGTCGTCGGCGGAGTCGGTCAGGTGCGCGGTCGGGATCGGCGGACAGAACTCGATAAGCCACTTGCTCGGCAGCGGCACCATGCCGAGCGGCCCCAGCAGGGGGAAGGTCGGCGTGACCGGGAAGTAGGGCAGCTTGAGCAGCCGCGCCAGGGGCTTGATGTCGGCGAGCATCGGATAGATCTCCTCGCCGCCGACGATGGCGACCGGCACGATCGGGGTGCCGGTGCGCAGCGCCGCCGAGACGAACCCGCCCCGGCCGAAGCGTTGCAGCTTGTAGCGCTCGGAGTAGAGCTTGCCGATGCCCTTGAAGCCCTCGGGGAACACGCCGACCAGCTCGCCGTTGCCGAGCAGCCGCTCGGCGTCCGGGTTGCAGGCGACCGTCCCGCCGGTCTTGCGGGCGAGCTCCGAGACCACCGGCATCCGGAAGACCAGGTCGGCGCCGAGCAGCCGCAGGTAGCGGCGGGCCGGGTGCTGGTCGTGCAGCGCGGCCGAGAGGATCAGCGCGTCCAGCGCCACGGTGCCGGAGTGGTTGCCCACCACCAGGCCGGCGCCCTCGGCGGGCACGTGCTCCAGGCCGGTGACCTCGGTGCGGAACCAGTCCCGGTAGAGCATCCGCAGCAGCGGGTGGAAGACCGCCTCGGTGATCTCGGGATCGAAACCGAACTCGTCGACCTCGTAGTCGCCGGAGAGCCGGCGACGCAGGAAAGCCAGGCCCCTGGCGACCTTGCGGTCCCAGTGGTCGCCGGGCCGGTCCGGCACCGCCGGCCCCTTCGGTCCCGTGCCGCCCGGCGCCCGGCCCGCCACGGTGGTGGCCGGCTCGTCGGTGGCGGACGTGTCGGGCTCGTCGGGCGTGCCGGGGTGGTGTCCATTCGCCCGCGCGGGCTCCGCGTCCGGCGCGGCCACGGTCAGCGGTACGTCGTAGCGGCCGTCGCGCCGTTCCTCCGGCCCGTTCACAAGCCCTCCCGCACGGCCGCCCGGACCTGCCGGATCCCGTCCAGCACGAGCTGCTCGGCGACGGCCAGCTGGTCCCGGTTCACCACGACGCCGCCGTAGTGGGCGCGGATGAAGTCGTCGAAGGCGGCGGCGGTGGAGCGGGGCGTGAAGCCGTACTCCCGCTCGAGCCGGCTGGTGTCGACGACCCGGCCGTGCACGAAGAGGTCGACCTGGTCCAGGCCGTAGCGGCCGAAGCCGAGGTTGCGGGCGATCGCGGCGGCGCTGGAGAGGCCGGGCTCCAGCACCGGCACAGCCACCCGGCCGGCCCGGCGGATCGCCTGCGACAGGGAGAGCACGCCCGGCCCGGCCACGTTGTACGTCCCCGGGTGGTCCTCGACGATCGACCGGTGCAGCACCTCCAGCGCGTCGTCGAAGTGCAGGAACTGCAACCGGGGGTCCCGCCCGAACACGGTCGGCACCACCGGCCGGGAGAAGTAGCGGGTGAGGGTGGTGTCGGCGGTCGAGCCGATGAACGGCGCGAAGCGCAGCACGGTCGCGGTGACGTCGGGCCGGCGGCGGCGGAAGCCGCGGACGTACCCCTCGATGTCGAGGATGTCGCGACCGAACCCACCGCGTGGCACCTCGCGTGGCTCGGTCTCCTCGGTGAAGACGGCCGGGTCGCGGAACGACGCCCCGTACGCGGCCGTCGAGGAACGGACCACGAGCTTGCGCAGGCGGGGGGCGCGTTGACAGGCGGCGAGGAGCTGCATCGTGCCGATGACGTTCTGGTCCTTCATCGCCGAGCGGCCGCCGTGCTGCGGGTCCGGCGAGGTGACCAGGGCGAGGTGGACCACCGCGTCGACGTCGAGGTCGGCGAGGAGGCCGCCGAGCGAGCCGGGGTCGATGCGGACGCGCTCGACCCGGTCGAGCAGGTCGGCGAACTCGGCGCCGGGCTCGGGCTGGTCCACGCCGATGACCCGCTCGATGCGGGGGTCGGCCGCTAGCCGGGCGGCGACGTGCGCGCCGAGGTAGCGGCTGACCCCGGTGACGACGACGACCCCCGGGGCACCTGGGGTGCCACCGGGGGTCATGTCGCGCACCTTCCCCGGCAGGAGGGATCGAACCGGGACATCCGCGGCGTGATCACCTGAGCCTCCGAGGGTCGACAGTTGGCAAGTGACGACGGGAGCCGGGCCGGGACCCGGCCCCGGTCACTTGCCGAGACGGCGACGCTGGACGCGGGTCTTGCGCAGCAGCTTGCGGTGCTTCTTCTTAGCCATGCGCTTGCGGCGCTTCTTGACCACCGAGCCCATACGAAAGCCTTTCGATGCAACGTGCGGGGCGACCGGATGACGCCACGGTGTGGCGTCGGCGACCGCGTGCGGACAACGGACCGGGCCAGCGGGGTAAGCGGCAGGGCGCACCTGCGGTCACGGTCGGGGTCCAGGGTAGCCGGAGAGCGTCAGCAGGACCAACGCGCCCCCGCCGATGCCCGTTACGTCGTGCTCGGACGAGGGCCCGAGGGAGCGTCAGGCGGTTTCCTGAAAGGCGCCCCGCAGGTATTCGTGCACCGCGTGTTCGGGCACCCGGAACGACCGGCCGACCCGGACCGCGGTGAGTTCACCGCTGTGCACCAGGCGGTAGACCGTCATCTTCGACACCCGCATCACCGTCGCCACCTCGGCAACGGTGAGGAACTTGACCTCCGACAGCCGTCCGTCGGACTGCGACCCGGCCATGGCTCACCGACCAATCCCATGCCCGGCGCGTGCCACCGGACGGGTTCGTCCCGCCCGGACCGGCGACGCGCGTGTTACCAGTACGGTAGCGGGACGGCTGTGACCGGCGCGATCCCTTCGTACAACTGATCATGGTTCTCGCCGGTGTCCACCCGACCGGTCGGTTCGTTGTCGAACCTGTTGCGCCCGGCGTCCGATCGGTCCTCATCAGGAACACGCCGCCCCGTCCGGGGCGGTCGAGACCGCTGCCCGACGCGCCTGGACGCCGCGACGGGTCAGAGCCGGGCCGCCGCGCGGAAGGCGCCCGGTGGCTCCGGCGGCGCCACCGGAGCCACCGGGCGGGTGCCCCGGGCCGCTTCCGGACGCGGACCGGGGCTCCGCGCTGGGAGCGGGCACCAGTGTGTCAGGTCGCCCGACGCGGCCCGACAGCGGTCGATCATGAATGCCGGGGGCCGCCCGGACCGGCGCCGGCCGGGCCCACGGCGCCGCCCGGCGCGTCAGCCGACCACGGCCCGGACGTACCCGACGCACTCGTCGTGCAGGGCGGACCAGGGTTCGCCGAGGACCCGCTCGGCCGCCTTGTCCACCGGTGTGCGCTCGTGCACCACGGCCGCGAAGAAGGCGAGCAGCCGCTCCGGGCCGAACCGGTCGACCAGGTGCCGGACCGCCAGGTAGGAGACCCCGTAGCTGCCGCTGACCCGGTCGGCCGGGGCGTCGTCGGCCGGACTGAGGCTGTCGAGCCGGCCGTCCCAGCCGACGCCGAGCAGGCGCCGCACCTCGTCCAGTCCGGCATACCGGTCGATCGGCTCGCCGTCGGCGCCCGCGTACTCGGCCAATCCCTCCACCAGCCACCAGGTGCCCTTGCCCGGGTAGCCCCGCTCGGGCAGGGAGGCGGCGTGGGTCAGCTCGTGCCGGAGCAGGTCGTCCATTCCGCCGGCGACGAGCCCGTCGGCGTTGAGCACCACCTCGTGGTGGCCGCCGCCGACCGTGACCGCGTACCCGCCCGTCCACTTCGGCCGGCCGCCGCCGTACCAGCGCTGCCACTCGCCCCGGCCCGCGTAGAAGATCCGGTACCGGTCCGGCGTGCGGCCGTCCACGGCGTACGTGTCGGCGACCCGGGCGGCGGCCTCCGCCTGGGCCAGCAGGTCGGGCAGTTCCTTGCGCAGGGCGGGAGTGGTGGCCACGAGCGTACGCCGACCGACGGCCACGGCCAGCTCGCTGACCTCCCAGGGCCGGGTGCCGGTCTCGGCCGACCGGGACGGCTCCACGGCGAGCAGCCGGGGCCGCTCCCCCTCCCGCCACCGGGTGCCGGTCAGCACGCGGCTGGTGCGGCAGTCCGGCGTGACGAAGCAGTAGCGGAACTCGACCAGCAACCGCCACTCGCCCGGCCGGCCCTCGACCGGGGTGGGCAGGCCGTTGGCGGCGGCCTGCCAGGCGGTCACCCGCAGCGCGCGCAGCGCGGCGTACCGGCGGCGCAGGTCCCGATGCGCGACCGGCTCCGCGACCGCCAGGAACCCGGCGCGGTCCCCGCCGAGCAGGGCGGCGGACTGCCGGGCCAGCTCCGCCGTCATGCGCTCGCCGAGCCGGCGGGCGGCCGCGGTGGCGGGGTCGTCGGCCGGCGCGGCGGACGACTTCGGGGCCGGCGGGTCACCGGCACGCACCAGACCGACCACCAGCGCCGCGGGCAGGCCGCAGGCCAGCAGCAGCACGACCGCCGCCAGCGCCACCCCGAGCGGCCGGATCCGCCGCGACGGCCGCTCGGGGCCCACGGCCGCCGGAACGGGCCCGACGGGCCCGGTCCCGGCCGCCGCGACACCCGGTGCGCCCGGAGCCGCCGGTCCGCCCACGGCAGCAGTCGGTACGGGCGGCGTGGGCGGCGCGGGCGGCGTGGGCGCAACGGCCGGAACGGTCGACGCGGGCGGCACGCTCACAACGGTCGGCGTGGGCGGCGCGGGTGGCGTGGGCGGCGCAGCGGGCTCGGCCCTCTCGGCGGGCTCGGCCTCGTCAGCCGACGCGGCCTCGACAGTGGACTCCGTCCGGTCCACGGGCTCGGTCCGGTCAGCCGGCTCGGTGCCGTCAACCGGCTCAGCCTCGACAGTGGGCTCCACCCGCCCAGCGGGCTCGGTGCCGTCAGCGGGCTCAGCCCGGTCAGGCGGCTCGGCCCTTGCTGTCGCGGTGGCCGGCGTGCCGTCCGTCACCGGTCGGCCGTCCGTTCCGGGCTGCCCGTCAGTCACCCGCCGAAGGGTACGACCATCCGGCCGCCCCGGCGACCACGGCCCGGCGAGCCACGCCGTCCGGCGGCCCCGGGTGGTTCAGGCGGGGCGGCCCGTCCGGCGGAGCAAAGTGACGGTGACCGCCCACGCCACGACCAGCGCGACCCCGGCCAGCGGCAGCCCGCGCAGGGCGAGCATCCCGCCGCCCGCCACGAACCAGGCGGCCTGGAACGCGTGCTTGCCCGCCGCCGGCAGCGGCACGCGGGCCTTCGGCGAGCCGAGGACGCCCCAGAGCGCGGCGAGCAGCAGCGGCACCGCGCCGGCGACGCCCACCCGGACGGGCGTCGCCGCGTCCAGGGTCCAGCCCCACCAGCCGCCGACGGCCAGCACGGCCAGTTCCAGCAGGAAGAGCAGCAGCAGTCCCAGTGCCTTCACCGGCCTTCCCGCCGGGGCCAGGACCGGAACGCGACGTCCAGCGCGGCGACCAGGCTGTCGAAGGAGGCGTCGACGGCGCGGGGCAGCCCGAACCCGCCGGCCGCCTCCAGCGAGACGAATCCGTGCAGGGTGCTGCGCAGCATCCGGGTCGCGTCGAGGGCGTCGTCGCCGTCGAGCCCGTAGCCCCGCAGGGTGGCCCGGATCGCCCCGACGGCCCGCTCCCCGGCGACGACGTGCTCCGGGTCGGTCGGCTCCGGCACCCGCTGGGTGGCCGGGTAGCGACCGGGGTGCCGGTGGGCGTACGCCCGGTAGGCGGTGGCGACCGCCCGCAACGCCTCCCCGCCGGCCCGGCCCGCGACGGCGGCGGTCAGTTCGTCGGCGAGTTCGGCGGTGGCCAGCGCGGAGAGCTTCTGGGCGAGCGCGTCGGCCCCCCGGACGTGCTTGTAGAGGCTCGGCAGCGCGACGCCGAGCCGGTTGGCCAGCGCGGCGAGGGTGAGCTGGTCGGCGCCGACCTCGTCGGCGAGCCGGGCCGCCTCGCGCACCACGCTGCCCTGGGTCAGCCCCGCCCTAGGCACCGGTGACCGCCAGGAACTCGGTGAGCTGGGCGGCGGTGCGCGCCGGCTGGTCCGCGTGCGGGTAGTGGCCGGAGTCGTCGATCATCCGCGCCTCGGCGGTGGCGAAGAGCCGGCGGGCCGCCCGCGCCCCGGCGCCCGGGTCGCGGAAGTCCGGGTCCTGCGTGCCCATCAGCACCAGCACCGGCTGCCGGACCTCGCGGGCCCGGGCGGTCCAGTGCGGCTCGGCCGGCGCGAGCACGCCGCGCATCGCCGCCATCCGGCCGGGCTCGCGCAGGTTGGCGACCATCGCCCGGCGGTACGCCGCGTCGTCGGCCGGCCGGTCGCACGGGAAGAGCGTGCGGTGGAACAGCCCGAAGATCCGGGGGCTGCGCAGCACGGCGGTCTGGACCACCCGCGTGACCGGGTTGAGCTTCGGCTCCTCGACGAACGGGGCGACCTGGACGATGCCGTCGACCAGGGCGGGGGCGTCGGCGGCGGCGAAGACCACGGCCGCCGCGCTGGACGAGCTGCCGACCAGGGTGGCCGGCCCGCCGCCCAGGTCGCGGACCACCGCGAGCAGGTCGGCGCCCACCTCCGCCGGGGTGTACGACGGCCAGCCGGCGCTCGACGCGCCGTGCCCCCGGACGTCCACCGACGCCACCCGGTGCCCGGCCGCGACGAGCAGCGGGACCAGGTGGCGGAAGGAGCCACGGTTCTCCCCCACACCGTGCGAGAGGACCACGAGCGGCCCCCGCCCGTGCACCTCGTAGGCGATGCGTCCGCCGTCGCGCTCCACGTAGCTAACCTTCATAACCCGAAGGCTAAGGCAATTAGCTAACGCCGTCAAGGGCTTGACCTCACGCCGGCTTCAGGTCGCACGATCCGCTCATGCCACTCCCCCGCGCCACCGCCCCGCACCTGCGCATCGCCCGCCCGAGCCGCGACCTGGCGGCCGCCGAACGCTTCTGGGTCGGCGGGCTCGGCCTCGACGTGCTCCGGCGCTCCGCCGCCGAGGCGCCGGGCGAGCACGACCTGCTCATGGTCGGCCGGCCGGGCGACCACTGGCACCTGGAACTCGTCGGCGGGGAACAGCTCGCCGTCGCGCCGACGCCGACCCCCGCGGACCTGCTCGTGCTCTACCTCGACGGCCCCGTCGACGACGAGCTGGTCCGGGAACTGGAACGGGACGGCGGGACGAGGGTCTCCGCCGGCCCGTACTGGGACCGCTGGGGGGTGACGGTGGCCGATCCGGACGGCTACCGCCTGGTGCTGAGCGCCCGGGGCTGGTCGAACGACTGACTCACTTCTTCGAGATCACGGCCCGGCCGAAGAACATGAGGTTGGCCGGGCGCTCGGCGAGCCGGCGCATCAGGTAGCCGTACCAGTCCTCGCCGTAGGGCAGGTAGACCCGCACGGTGTAGCCCTCGCCTGCCAGCCGGGCCTGCTCCTCCGGGCGGATGCCGTACAGCATCTGGAACTCGAACCGCTCGGGGCCGCGGTCGAACCAGCGGGCCCGGTCCTCCCCGATGGCGATCAGGCGGGGGTCGTGGGTGGCCAGCATCGGGTAGCCGTCGCCGGACATGAGGATGTTCATGCAGCGCACGTAGGACTTGTCCACCTCGCGCGCGGACTGGTAGGCCACCGACTCCGGCTCCTTGTACGCGCCCTTGCACAGCCGCACCCGGGAGCCGGCCGTGGCCAGCTCGCGGCAGTCCGACTCGGTGCGCCGCAGGTACGCCTGGAGCACGGCGCCGGTCGACGGGTGGTCCTTGCGCAGCTTGGCGAGGATGTCCAGCGTCGAGTCGGTGGTGGTGTGGTCCTCCATGTCCAGGGTGACCGTGGTGCCCGCCTCCTCGGCGGCGGCGCAGATCGCCCGCGCGTTGTCGTAGGCGAGTTGCTCGTCGAACATCTGGCCGAGCGCCGACAGCTTGACGCTCACCTCGGCGGCCGGGGTGAGCCCCGCGCCGGAGAGCAGCTTCAGCAGCCCGACGTACTCGTCGCGGGTGGCGGTGGCCTGCTCGGGGGTGACGGTGTCCTCGCCGAGGTTGTCGAGGGTGACCGCGAGACCGTCGTCGACGAGTTCGCGGGTCGCGCGCAACGCGTCGTCGGTCTTGGCGCCGGCGACGAACCGGCGGACGAGGTCCCGGGTGAACGGGGCCGTCGCGACGAGCCGCTCGACCTGGGGTGACCGGGAGGCGGCGAGGATGACGGTACGGAGCATGGACCGAGCGTAACGCCCGCCGGTGGCCCCGCGCGGGGCAGCGGGGGCAGCCCCGGTCGCCAGGTCCCAACACCGTCACAGGCACCGCCCGGGGGCGGACGGCGCTGGCCCCCATCGGTTACAACGATGACGTGGAACATCGCCCCCGCCGCCGGCTCCGGTCGGCCTCCGTGCAGCTCGGCGCGCTCACCGTTCTCGCGCTCACCCTCTCCGGCTGCAACATGTCCTCGGACGACGACGATGACGACTGCGCCCTCGGCCCCGTGGGCGGCGGCGAGACGGTGGCCCTGGCGCTGCGGGCGCCCACGGTGACCGCCGGACGCACCGCGCCGGAGCCGGCCGCCGCGGCGGTGCCCGACCGGGGCGGCTTCGGCACCCACCTCGCCTCCTGCGGCGGCTGAGGTGCGCCGGGAGTCGGTCACCCCCCGCCCGGACTGGGACGCCACGATCCGCTCGCAGGGCCTGGTGTACGTCGACACCGAGCTGCCCGACGGCGGCATCATGTCGTACTGGGACGAGACCGCCGCGTACGCGTTCGGGCTGGACGAGGTGCTGCGGCTGGAGGAGGCGACCGAGGAGCTGCACCGGATGTCGGTCGCCGCGGCCGAACACGTCGTCGCGCGCCACCGCTACGCCGAGTTCGGCATCCCGGCCTGGGCGGCCGAGGCCGTGGCCCGGTCGCTGCGCGAGGCGCCGCCGACCCTCTACGGGCGCTTCGACCTCGCCTACGACGGCAGCTGGCCGCCGAAGCTGCTGGAGTACAACGCCGACACCCCCACCGCGCTGGTCGAGGCGAGCATCATCCAGTGGTACTGGCTGGAGCACACCCGGCCGGAGCTGGACCAGTGGAACAGCCTGCACGAGCGCCTCGTCGGCGCCTGGGCGAAGATCGGCGCGGGGCTGCACGACCGGCGGGTGCACGTGGTCTGGTCGAACGAGGAGGAGTCCGGCGAGGACCACATGACCGCCGGCTACCTCGCCGAGACCGCCCGCCAGGCCGGGCTGGAGGTCACGCTCCAGCCGATCCAGCGGCTCGGCTGGGACGGCCGCCGCTTCGTCGACGCGGCCGACCAGCCGGTCACCACCTGCTTCAAGCTCTACCCCTGGGAGTGGATGCTCGCCGAGCCGTACGGGCCGCTGGCGCTGGAGCCGGGCACCCCGACGACCTGGATCGAGCCGGCGTGGAAGCTGCTGCTGTCGAACAAGGCGCTGCTCGCCGTGCTCTGGGAGCTGTACCCCGGCCACGAGCTGCTGCTGCCGGCGTACCTCGACTCGCCGCGTGGCATGCCGGAGTACGTGGCCAAGCCGCTGCTCGGCCGCGAGGGCGGCTCGGTACGGATCGTCACCGGCGACACCGAGATCACCAACCCGGGGATCTACGGCGACGAGGGCTGGTGCTATCAGGAGTTCCGGGCGCTGCCCGAATTCGCCGGCAACCGGATGGTGCTGGGCAGCTGGATCGTCGACGGCGAGTCGGCCGGCGTGGGGGTGCGGGAGAGCACGAGCCTCATCACCGACGGCTACGCGCGGTTCCTGCCGCACTACATCGACGCGCCACGCATCCCCTGAGTCGTCTACGGTTGTGGGCGTGAACTTCGACGCGTACGCCCGGACCGGCGTTGACCTCGTCAACGCCCGCCTGGACGACCTCGACGACCTCCGGGCCCTCTTCCCCGACGACAACGCGTGGATGCGCGACGAGGTGGCGGAGCGCGACCTCGCCACCTTCCGGCGGGCGCAGAAGCGACTGCGCGACGTCTTCGAGTACGGCACATCCGGGCGGGACGCCCAGGCGGTGACCGAGCTCAACGCGCTGCTGGAGGCGTTCCCGGTGCAGCCCCGCATCTCCGGGCACGACTCCAGCGACTGGCACATGCACGTGACCAGCCGGGGCGCCTCGGTGAGCGCCGAATACCTGGCCGGCGCCGCCTGGGGGCTGTCGGTCTGGCTCTGCGAGTACGGCAGCGCCCGGTTCGGGGTGTGCGCCGACGAGCGCTGCGGCAACGTCTACCTGGACACCTCGTCCAACTGCTGCCGGCGGTTCTGCTCGGAACGCTGCGCCACCCGCTCGCACGTGGCCGCCCACCGCGCCCGCAAGCGTGCGGCCATCGGCGAGCAGGCCGGCGTGAGCAGCAAGGAATCGCTCAGCACTGTCGTCTGACGCCCGGCCCGGCCGGCGCTCCGGCGTCGGCCGGGCACGGCGCGGCGATCCGCCGGGCGTCGACCGGGCACGGCGCGGCGTTCAGGCGTCGACCGGGGACGGGGTGCCGAGGTGCTGGCGGGCGAACGCCAACGCCTCCCGCAGGTCGGCCTCCCGCACGGCGCGGCTCTTCGCGCCGCGGGTGGTGACCTCCACGGCGACCGAGCCGGTGAACCCGCGCCCGGCCAGCGAGGAGAGCAGTTCCCCGCAGGGCTGGGTGCCGCGCCCCGGCACCAGGTGCTCGTCGCGGCCCTCGCCGGTGCCGTCGCCGAGGTGCACGTGGGCCAGGTTGGCGCCCATCCGGTCGGCCATCGCCAGCGAGTCGGTGTGCGAGGCGGCGCAGTGCGACAGGTCGAGCGTGTAGGAGGCGTACCCCGTCTCGGTCGGGTCCCAGCCCGGGACGTACGGCACGAACTGCCGCCCCGCCATCCGGACCGGGTACATGTTCTCGACCGGGAAGCGCAGGTCGGGGTAGTCGGCGGCGATGGCGGCGAGCCCGTCGGCGAAGTTGCGCGCGTAGTCCCGCTGCCAGGTGAACGGCGGGTGCACCACCACGGTGGGCGCCCCCAGCGTCGCCGCCAAATCCGCGGAGCGGCGCAGCCGCTCCCACGGGTCGGGGCTCCACACCCGCTGTGTGACCAGCAGGCAGGGCGCGTGGACGGAGAGCACCGGGACGCCGTAGTGCTCGGCGAGCCCGCGCAGCGCGCCGGCGTCCTGGCTGACGGCGTCGGTCCAGACCATCACCTCGACGCCGTCGTAGCCGAGCGCGGCGGCCAACTGGAACGCCGCCGCGGTCCGCTCAGGGAAGACCGAGGACGTGGACAGGAGCACGGGAACGCGGGAAGTCACACCATCGAGGGTAGCCGGGGTCGATCGACACCTCGTGACGAGAGACCGCAAACCGCGCGAATCACACGGGTCAGCTCTTCGTTCGCGACTGCGGGGCTCGCAAGCTCACTCCTCACGCTCACACGGGTCCGCCTTTCGTTCGCGACTCACACGGGGCCGAGCTGGTCCAGTCGGCGCAGGATCACGCCCTCGCGCAGCGCCCAGGGGCAGATGTCCAGCGCGTCCACGTCCAGCTGGCGCAGCACGGCCTCGGCGACGACCGCACCGGCGAGCAGCTGGTGGGCCCGGCCGGCGCTGACCCCCTCCAGCTCGACGAGCTGGGCCGGCGGGATGTGCCGGATGAAGGCGAGCACCTGCCGCAGCCCGGCGCGGGTGAGCCGGCGGGGCGCCCACAGCCCGGCACCGGAGGGCGCCGCGCCGGCCAGCCGGGCCAGCGTCCGGAACGTCTTCGAGGTGGCCACCGGCCGCTCCCAGCCCACCGCGGTCAGCTGCCCGACGGCCGGTTCCAGCAGCCCGTCGACGTACGCCCGCAGCTCGTCGACCGCCTCGGCCGGCGGCGGCGCCGCGCTGTCGGGGGCCACCCGGAGCCGGTCCCGGGTGAGCCGGCCGGCGCCGAGCGGCAGGGAGACCGCGACGGCCGGGTCCTCGTCGATGCCGGCCGCCAGCTCCAGCGAGCCGCCGCCGATGTCCAGCACCAGCAGCCGGCCCGCCGACCAGCCGAACCAGCGCCGCACCGCGAGGAAGGTCAGCCGCGCCTCGTCCGCACCCGGCAGCACCTCCAGGCGTACGTCGGTCTCGTCGCGCACCCGCGCCAGCACCTCGGCGGCGTTGGTGGCGTCGCGCACGGCGGAGGTGGCGAACGCGATCAGGTCGTCGGCGCCCAGCCCCACGGCCGCCGCCTTGGCCATGCCGACCGCCTTGACCAGGCCGTCCGCGCCGGCCTCGGTGAGCGCGCCGTCCGGGGCGATCTGCTCGGCCAGCCGCAGCACGACCTTCTCCGAGTGCGCCGGCCAGGGGTGCGCCCCGTGATGGGCGTCGACCACCAGCAGGTGCACCGTGTTGGAACCGACGTCGAGAACACCCAGTCGCATGCTGAAGACACTAGGGCCACTCGGTTTGCGCGGCTCGGCGGACCGGTGGGGGCACCGGGCGTACGCTGGGCCGGGTGACAGGCCAGATCGAACTCCGTGTGCTGGTGGACGACCCGGACGACCCCCGCAGCCGCGAGGTCCCCCTGGACTTTCCCCGGGAGTGGATCGAGTTCGCCGACCCGGCGGACGACAACCATCTCATCCGGGCCGACCTGACGTGGCTGCTCTCCCGTTGGACGTGCATCTTCGGCCGGGGCTGCCACGGCATCGTCGCCGATCGGGCCGCCGACGGCTGCTGCTCGCACGGCGCGTTCTTCACCGACTCCGAGGACGAGCAGCGGGTCCGGGCCGCGGTCAAGCGGCTGACCCCGTCGACGTGGCAGCACTTCCGGCGCGGGTTCAAGAACTGGACCGAGAACGACACCATCGACGGCAAGAACTCCGCCCGCCGCACCGCCACGCAGGGCGACGACGGGCCGTGCGTCTTCCTCAACGACGCCGACTTCCCGGCCGGCGGCGGCTGCGCCCTGCACGCGCAGGCGCTGCGCGACGGGGTGCACCCGCTGGAATACAAGCCCGACGTCTGCTGGCAGCTGCCGATCCGCCGCGACCAGGAGTGGGTCAAGCGGCCGGACAACACGAAGGTGCTGGTCTCCACGCTCTCCGAGTTCGACCGGCGGGGCTGGGGCGCCGGCGGGCACGACCTGGACTGGTGGTGCACCTCCTCCACCGACGCGCACGTCGGCAGCGAGCCGATGTACGTCTCCTACGGCCCGGAGCTGACCGCGCTCGTCGGCACCCCCGCGTACGCGAAGCTGGCCGAGGTGTGCGGGGCGCGCAGGCGCCAGGGCATGGTCGCCCCGCACCCCGCCGACGGCGCCTGACCGACCGACGACGACGGGGCCCGCGCGCGGCGCGGGCCCCGTCGTGCGTACGCCGGTCAGGGCTCGAACTTGTAGCCCAGACCCCGCACGGTGACGATGAAGCGCGGCGCGGACGGCTCCGGCTCGACCTTGGAGCGCAGCCGCTTGACGTGCACGTCGAGGGTCTTGGTGTCGCCGACGTAGTCGGCCCCCCAGACCCGGTCGATGAGCTGACCCCGGGTGAGCACCCGGCCGGCGTTGCGCAGCAGCAGCTCCAGCAGCTCGAACTCCTTGAGCGGGAGCTGGACGGGGGCGCCGTCGACGGTCACCACGTGCCGTTCGATGTCCATCCGGACCGGGCCGGCGGCCAGCGTCGGCCCGCCCGACTCGGCGGCCTCGGCACTCTGCCGCCGCAGCACTGCCCGGATCCGCGCGACCAGCTCCCGCGGCGAGTACGGCTTGGTCACGTAGTCGTCGGCGCCGATCTCCAGGCCGACGACCTTGTCGATCTCACTGTCCCGGGCGGTGACCATGATGATCGGCACGTGCGAGCGCTGCCGCAGCTGCCGGCACACCTCGGTGCCGGACATCTCGGGCAGCATCAGGTCGAGCAGCACGATGTCGGCGCCGGTCCGGTCGAACTCGGTGAGGGCGGAGGTTCCCGTCGCGGCGACGGACACCTCGAAACCCTCCTTGCGGAGCATGTACGACAGGGCGTCGGAGAACGACTCCTCGTCCTCGACCACCAGAACGCGGCTCAACGGGACTTCCTTTCCATGTGCTGTCAGGCCTGCCGGAGCTCGGCCGGACCGGCCTCGATCCCAGCGGACGGCGGTGTCGCCAGGACCTCGTCGGGGGGACGGGTGGGCAGCCGGAGGGTGAACGTCGATCCACCACCAAGAGTGCTCGACACCTGCACCCTTCCGCCATGGTTGCCGGCGATGTGTTTCACGATGGCCAACCCGAGGCCGGTGCCGCCGGTGGACCGGGACCGGGCCTGGTCGGCCCGGTAGAACCGCTCGAAGATCCGGTCGACGTCGGTCGGGGCGATCCCGATGCCCTGGTCGGCGACGGAGATCTCCACGTGTTCGTCGGTGGCGCGGGCGGTGATCCGGACCGTGGTGTCCTCGCCCGAGTAGTTGACGGCGTTCTCCACCAGGTTGGACACGGCCGTGGCGAGCTGGGTGTCGCTGCCGTGGACGGTCAGGCCCCGCTCGGCGTCGACGGTCACCTCGATCCGGCGGGCGGCGGCGGAGGTGCGGGTCCGGTCGATCACCTCGGCGATCACCCAGTCGATCGCGACCGGCTCCGGGGGCGGCTGCGGCTCGGCGCCCTGGAGGCGGGTCAGCTCCAGCAGCTCCTGCACCAGGCGGCCCAGCCGGGTCGACTCGTGCTGGATGCGCTCGGCGAACCGGCGGGCGGCGACGAGGTCCTCGGAGAGGTCGGGCGCGCCCGCCCCGGCCGGCTCGGTGGCGTCCAGCAGCGCCTCGGCGAGGAGTTGCAGGGCCCCGATGGGGGTCTTCAGCTCGTGGCTGACGTTGGCGACGAAGTCGCGGCGGACCCGGGCCAGCCGGTGCGACTCGGTCACGTCCGAGGCCTCGACGGCGATGAAGCCCGCCCCGATCCCCATCGCCCGCAGGTGCACCCCGAGCGGGTTCACCCCGGCGTTGTCGCGACCCCGCGGCAGGTCCAGCTCGATCTCGCGCCGCACGCCGGTGCGCCGCACCTGCCCGGCGAGCGTACGGATCAGCGGGTGGGCGGCGATCGAGCCCTGGGTGGGGCCGGTGCGGAGCAGCCCCATCGCGCGGGCGGCCGGGTTGACCAGGACGGGCAGGTCGTCGGGGTCGAGCACGACCACGCCGGCCCGTAGGGAGTCGATGGTCCGGCGGCCGATGCCGGACTGCGGATCCTCGGCTATCGGGAGCCTCCCCCAGGTGTTGGGGAAGCCGGACCGGCTCCCCGCCCGCGTGGCGCGCCCGCCCGGCGCCGGGACGAACCGGGGCAGCAGCACCCCGGCGATCAGTCCGACCGCCAGCCCCACGGCCACCGCGACCGCCACCGCCCATTCCACCCGGCGATCGTAGGGTCATTGTTAACCCGGGAACCCCTACAAATGGGATGAATCACCTTCACTTCCGGCAAAGTTCACTCCCGCGTCCGGCGTCGTTCACCGAGGTTCACTTCCGGTCCGCCCGTCCGACCTACCGTGGGCGGCACACCTGCTCCCCGCCGACCCCCGGGCCGGCGACCACCGACCACAGGACGTGACAATGCGCGACGAGTTCCGGGCTGACCTGCAGATCGTCAGTCAACTGCTGGTAGACATGGCGGAAGGGGTCCGGGCCGCGATGCGGCAGGCCACCCACGCCCTGCTCACCGCGGACCGCCGGGCGGCCGAAACGGTGATCGAGCGGGACGCCGAGATCGACGAGCTCTACCGGCACGTCGAGGAGCGGGTCTGCGACCTGCTCGCCCGGCAGGCCCCGGTCGCCTCCGACCTGCGCGCGATGATCACCGCGCTGCACGTCGCGGCCGACCTGGAGCGGATGGGCGACCTGGCCGACCACGTCGCCAAGACCGCCCTGCGCCGGCACCCCTCGCCGGCCGTTCCGGCGGAGCTGCGGCCGACCTTCACCGACATGGCCGCCATCGCCGACCGGATGGCCATCAAGATCGGCTCGGTGCTCGCCAAGCCCGACGCCGACCTCGCCGCCGAGCTCGACGGCGACGACGACGCCATGGACGACCTGCACCGCAGCCTGTTCGGGCTGCTGCTCGGCGAGGACTGGCCGTACGGGGTGGAGACCGCCATCGACGCCACCCTGCTCGGCCGCTTCTACGAGCGCTTCGCCGACCACGCCGTCAACGCCGGCGAACACGTGGTCTACCTGATCACCGGGCAGACCACGCCCACGGCGAGCTGAGACGCACGGAAGGGTCCCTCCCCGGGCGGACGCCGGGAGGGACCTTTCCTCGTGCTCGGGTCAGCGACCCTGGTTGGCCACGGCGGCGGCGGCCGCCTTGGCGGCGGCCGGGTCCAGGTACGTGCCACCCAGCGTGAGCGGGCGCAGCTGCGGGTCCAGGTCGTAGCGCAGCGGGATGCCCGTGGGGATGTTCAGCTTGGCGATCGCGGAGTCGGAGATCTGGTCCAGGTGCTTGACCAGGGCGCGCAACGAGTTGCCGTGCGCCGCCACCAGCACCGTACGGCCGGCCAGGATGTCCGGCACGATCGAGTCGTACCAGTACGGCAGCATCCGCCCGACGACGTCCTTGAGGCACTCGGTGCGGGGCATCAGCTCGCTCGGCAGCAGCGCGTAACGCGGGTCGCCGACCTGCGAGAACTCGTCGTCGTCCGCGATCGGCGGCGGCGGGGTGTCGTACGAGCGGCGCCAGAGCATGAACTGCTCCTCGCCGTACTCCTCCAGGGTCTGCTTCTTGTTCTTGCCCTGGAGGGCGCCGTAGTGCCGCTCGTTGAGCCGCCACGACCGGCGCACGGCGATCCAGTGCCGGTCGGCGGCGTTGAGCGCCAGCTCGGCGGTGCGGATCGCGCGGCGCATCACGCTGGTGTGCACCACGTCCGGCAGCAGGTCGTGCTCGCGCAGCAGTTCGCCGCCGCGGCGCGCCTCGTTCTCGCCCTTCTCGGTCAGGTCGACGTCGACCCAGCCGGTGAAGAGGTTCTTGGCGTTCCAGTCGCTCTCGCCGTGCCGCAGCAGGACCAGCGTCCCGACGGTGGGCCCCTCGCTAGCAGTCATGCCGATCATCCTGCCGCACGCCGTCGGGCGACGCGCGGGCGGTGGTCGTGACGACCACCACGTGGAAAAGGCGCTGCCCGGACATCCGGCCTGGCACTAGGTTGTAAGGCGCAATAATCAGGGCGGTCATTACGAGGCGGGGGCGCCGGCGTGCGGACGATGCGGGGTTGGTTCCGGGACACCACCGGCGGCCTGCCGGTCACCTTCTGGTACCTGTGGGCGGGCACCCTGATCAACCGGCTCGGCTCGTTCGTCCTGGTCTTCCTGGCCATCTACCTGACGCAGGAGCGCGGCTTCTCCGCGTCGCAGGCGGGGCTGGTGCTCGGCCTGTGGGGCGTCGGCGGCGCGCTCGGCACCACCGCGGGCGGCACGCTGAGCGACCGCTGGGGCCGCCGACCCACCCTGCTCACCGCGCATCTCGGCGCGGCGGCCATGATGCTCGCCCTCGGCTTCGCCCGGGAACTGTGGGCCGTGGCGCTCGGCGCCCTGCTGCTCGGCATGTTCGCCGAGGCGGCCCGGCCCGCGTTCGGCGCGATGGTGATCGACGTGGTGCCGGAGAAGGACCGGCTGCGGGCCTTCTCGCTGAACTACTGGGCGATCAACCTCGGCTTCGCCAGCGCGGCGATCCTCGCCGGCCTCGCCGCCGAGGCCGGCTTCCTGCTGCTCTTCGTGGTCGACGCGACCACCACCGTGATCACCGCGCTGATCATCTTCGCAAAGGTCGGCGAGACCCGGCGGGCCCCGGCCGGCGGGGGTGGTCACAAGGGCGCCGGTGCTCCGGTCGGGGCGCTGCGCACCATCCTGCGCGACCGGGTCTTCCTCGGTTTCGTGACGCTCAACCTGTTCGCCGCGCTGGTCTTCCTCCAGCACATCTCGATGCTGCCGATCGCCATGGGCGACTCCGGCCTCAGCCCCACCACCTACGGCTCCGTCATCGCGCTCAACGGGGTGCTGATCGTGGTCGGCCAACTCTTCGTACCCCGGCTGATCAGGGGCCGGAGCCGGTCGCACGTGCTCGCCCTGGCGTCGGTGGTGATGGGCGTCGGGTTCGGGCTCACCGCCTTCGCCGACACGGCCTGGTTCTACGGCCTGACCGTGCTGATCTGGACGGTCGGCGAGATGCTCAACTCGCCGTCCAACGCCACCCTGATCGCCGAGCTCTCCCCAGCCGAGCTGCGCGGCCGCTACCAGGGCGTCTTCTCGCTCTCCTGGCAGGGGGCCGCCGCGGTCGCGCCGGTCCTCGGCGGCCTGGTCCGGGAGCAGGCCGGCAACGCCCAACTCTGGTTCGGCTGCGCCGCCATCGGCGGGCTGATGGCGATCGCCCACCTGGTCTCCGGCCCGACCCGGGAACGGCGGGCCACGCTGCTGCGGGCGGCCACCGGTCCCGTCGTGCCGGTGGTGGCGATCCGGCCACCCGCCCCGCAGGCGGCCGAGGCGGCGGCGACGGCCCCCGCCGAGCCGGTCGGTCCGGTGCCGGGCGACGGCCTGCCGGACAAGGGCCCGGAGCGGGCGGCCTCCACCGAGCCGGTCGGCCCGGCCCGGGGCGACGGCCTGCCGGACAAGGGCCCGGGGCGGGCGACGGAGCCGACGGGAGCGCGGTGACCAGCGACACGCTGGCGCGGCAGCCCCCGGCTTCCTACGGTCGAGGGCGCTTCGGTTAGGAAACTGAACTGTCGGGAGGACGGGTGCGGGCCCTGCGCCGCTGGCTGGACGACACTGCGGGCGGGCTCCCCGCCACCTTCTGGTACCTCTGGGCCGGCCTGCTGATCAACCGGGCCGGCGCCTTCGCGATGCTCTTCCTGTCGCTCTACCTGACCGGGGCGCGGGGCGCGAGCGAGGCGCTCACCGGAACGATCGTCGGGGCGTACGGGCTGGGCGGGGCGGGCGGGGTGCTGCTCGGCGGGGTGCTGGCCGACCGGTGGGGGCGGCGGTCCACCCTGCTCGCCGCCCACCTGGCCACCGCCACACTGATGGTCGGGCTGGCCTTCAGCCGGCACCTGGTGATGATCGCGGCACTCGCCGCGCTGGTCGGGGTGGCACACTCGATGCCCAGCCCCGCCTTCGTCGCGGCGATCGTCGACGTGGTGCCCAAACGGCGGCGCTCCCGGGCCTTCAACCTCCAGTTCTGGGCGTTCAACCTGGGCATGGCCGTCGCCTCGCTGCTGGCCGGCCTGCTCGCCGAGGCGAGCTTCGTCGCGCTCTTCCTGGTCGACGCCGCCGCCACCGTGCTCGCGGCGGCGGTCATCGCCTGGAAGGTCCCGGAGACGCTCCCCCGCCGCGCCGCCTCCACGCCGGCACCGATCTTGGACACTTCCCGTTCCGACCGGACGGAAGGTGTCCAAGATCTTCGTCCGGCACCGGACGGCGGCGGCGGAGCGGCGCCGCGGCGGACGGAGGCCGCGCGGCAGGCGGAGGGCGCGCGGCAGGCGGAGGTCGCACGGCGGGCGCAGGTCGGGCGGCAGACGGAGGGCGGGCGGCAGACGGAGGCGGGACGGGGGCGGCAGCCGGGGCTGCACACGGCGTTGACCGACCGCACGTTCCTCACCTTCGTGGGCCTGACCTTCGTGTTGGCCGTACTGACCATGCAGACGTCGACGATCATGCCCCTCGCGATGCGGTCGGACGGCCTGCGACCGTCGGCGTACGGCGCGGTGGTGGCGCTCGGCGGAGTCCTGATCGTGCTCGGGCAGCTCTTCGTCCCCCGGCTGATCGAACGGCACCGCAAGGACCGCGTCCTGGCCGTCTCCACCGCGCTGCTGGCGCTCGGCTTCGCCACCCTCGCGTTCGCCGACGACGTGGCCGTCTACCTGGCCGCTGCGGTGGTCTGGACGGTCGGCCAGATGCTCGCCGCGCCGCCCAACGCGCAGATCAACGCCGACCTCGCCCCGCTCGAGCTTCGGGCCCGCTACCAGTCGGTGTTCTACCTGGCCTTCCCGGCGGCGTCGTTCGTGGCACCCACTTTGGGCGGGGTCAGCCTGCAGTACCTCGGGGACCGGCACTGGCTCATCGTCGGCGGGCTCGGACTGCTGGCCGCCGGCTGCCACCTGCTCGCCGGCCCACCCCGCGAACGCCGCGTCGCCGCTCTCCGCCAGCTCTCCACCCCCCTCCCACCTCCACCACCCACCCCGACCCCAACCCCGTCCCCGTCCCCCGTGCGGTGATCATGAGGTTGGCGGCGTCCGGAGAGATCGACATCGCCGTCAACCCCATGATCAACGGAGGCCGTGAGCGGCCGAGGGAGGCAGGCGGGCGGGTGGGGCCGGGGGAGGAGGCCCGACGGGCGACGGCGGTCGGGCAGCGCCCAGGCACAGGGTGCGGGGCGGGGGCGGGGTGGTCGAGGAAGACAGCAGAACGCCCATCGCGACTCGTGATCGCGATGGGCGTTCGCACCGTATGACCGGCGGCGGCGGGCGAAGCCCACCCCCGTAGGCGTCGCCCGCTCGCGCCGCCGGTCCAAACAGGTGGCCACCGTCCCCCAACGGTGTTGTTCCACCCGTCCCCTGCGCCTCACTCGGTGCACGGATCTGATCGATCCACCGCTCCCCCGAACGGTTCCAAGCGTGGCGCGGTGCAATAAAGTTAGTTCGCCCGGGATTACGAAGACAACCTGGTTGGGCTGTCTCGCCGGTCACAGCTCCGGTGTCCCACCGGAACTGCCGCCACCTCGGGCCTCGGTGTTGGCCAACAGCGCTTACCCGTGGGCCATTCCCCCAAACACGTCAGGCGTCCTCACGGTCGGGCGATTCCGTACGGAAGAAGTTGCTCGGCCGGCCGTCGCGGAGCTGCTCCTGGTAGATCAGGTTCAGCTTCCGCTCGTCGAAGGTCCGGAACCACTCGTCCCAGGTGATCTCGCGTACCCGGCTGCTCTCGCGGTAACCGGGCATGTTGAAGGTGAGCACACCGGCCCGCCCCTCCCGCTCGGTGCCCGCGATCGTGGCCGGCTCGGCGCCGCGCTCCCGCGCCCAGTTCCGGATCACGTCGTGGTTGGTGGTCACCAGGCTGCGGCCGGGGCGCTCCGGCCGGTCGGCGGTGGACGAGATGAGCTGCGAGGAACGCACCGACCGCGAGGTGCTCCGCCCGGTCCGGACGCCGGTCGCCGTACCGCCGGTCGCCGTGCTCGCCCGCGACGACGCCGACGCGCGGGGCGCCGTGGACTTCCGGGCCGCCGACGTGGTCTTCTTCGCCGGGGCCGCCTTCGCGGCGGCCTTCCTGGCCGGAGCCTTCTTCGCCGCCGCCGCTGTCTTCTTCGCCGCCGGAGCCTTCTTCGCCGCCGCCTTCTTCGCCGGGGCGGCCTTCTTCGCGGCCTGCGCCCGGCCCGGGGCGGCCTTGTTCGCCGCCCGGCCCGACGCCGCCTTCTTCGTGGCGGCGGCCCGTCCGGCGGACGCCCGCGTCCCCGTCGCCCGACCGGCGGGCCCGGTGCTGCGACGCGCGGCACCGCCCGAGGGACGCTCCGCCCGCAGGGTCTTCGCCAGGGTCTTCACCAGTTCCGGCTTGCGCAGGGCGGAGATGCCGGAGACCCCGCGCTTGCGCAGCTGTCCCCGGATCTCGTCCACCTTCATCCGGGAGATCTCGGACTCGGAGATCGTCGGGGTGTTCGGGGTCTGGTTGCCCGGCTGCCGTTTCGTCCTGGTCGCAGTCCCGCCGCGACCTGAGCTGTTCCGCTGAGCCATGGGACGCTCACGCTCCTCGACAGTTGGTCCTCGGCGCGCGGCGGGTCCCAGTGCCGCACCGCGCGGTGCGGCATACCCGTCAGGACCGGTCCGAACCTCCGACCGGGGCACGCGTGCCCGAGGCGTCGTCCGCGGCACCCCCGGTCGGCCCAGCGAAGCCCAACTGCCCGGCCGCGCCCGGACTGCCCGACCGCCCGGCTGCCCCGCCGCGCCCGACTACCCGGCCGCGCCCGACTGCCCGGCCGCGCCCGGGGAGGGCTCGAAGAGGTGGGCGAACGCCGCGAGATTGGCGGTGGACTCACCCCGCTTGACCCGCCACTCCCACTCCCGCCGGATGGAGCTGCCGAAGCCGATCTCCAGCATCGTGTCGAAGGACTCGTCGGCGTACGTCAGCACCGCGCCCAGCAGCCGGTCCAGCTCGTCGGCGTCGATCCCGGCCGGGTTGACGCGACCGGTCAGATAGATGTCGCCGACCGCGTCGATGGAGAACGACACGCCGTACATGCGGGCGTTGCGCTGCAACAGCCAGGCCCACAGCTCCTCGCGCCGCTCGTCCGGCTGGCGCATCACGAACGCCTCGATCCGCAGCGCGTGCTCCCCGAGGATGAGGTTGCAGACCGTCTTCAGCTTGTGGGTGCCCGGCAGCGTGACCGCGTACGAGCCGGGGCCGGTCGACTCCCAGGCCAGCTCCCGCTCGTCGCAGACCGACTCGATCAGGGCCGCAAGATCACTCTTCCCGCTCATCGGATCCACTCTACGGCCGCCACCGACCCGGCACAGGACGACGACCGCCGGCACGACAGCAGGCCGGCGGATCGGCACGACAGCAGGCCGGCGGATCGGCGCGACAGCAGGCCGGCGGATCGGCGCGACAGCAGGGTGGCGGATCGGCGCGACAGCAGGGTGGCGGCCGGCGCGCGAACGGTCACCAGGAGCAGGACATCGCGGGACCGCAGGCCAGCTCGGAGGCGAGCCGGGCCCGGTGCGCGGCGATGGCCTCGCCGTAGACGGTGAGCAGCCCGGAGGCGGTGCGGTGCCAGGAGAAGTTGCGGGCGTGCCGGGCGGCGCCCCGGGCCAGTTCGGCGCGGTGGAGCCGGTCCGGCAGCAGGCGCTCGAGCGTACGGGCCCAGTCGGCCGGGTCGTGGCCGTCGATCAGCACGCCGCTGACCTGGTCCCGCACGGCGGTCACCAGGCCGCCGACGGCGGCGGCCACCACCGGCGTACCGCAGGCCTGTGCCTCCAGCGCGACCAGGCCGAAGGACTCGTTGTACGACGGCACCGCGACCAGGTCGGCGGCCCGGTACAGGGCGGGCAGGTCGTCGCCGGTCTGCGGAGGCAGGAAACACACCCGGTCGGCGACGCCGAGCGTGCCGGCCAGCTCCATCAGGGCGGTCGGCCGGTCCAGACCGCTGCCGCTGGGGCCCCCGCAGATCACCACGGTCACCTCGTCGGCGAGCACCGGGTCGCGCTCGCGCAGCGCGGCCACCGCGCGGATGAGCACGTCCGGGGCCTTCAGCGGCTGGATGCGGCCGACGAAGGCCACCACGTACCCGGTGGCGGGCAGCCCGAGCCGGCGGCGGGCCTCGACGGCGACGTGGTCGCGGTCGCCCGGGGCCGGGCGGAACCGGTCCAGGTCGACGCCGGGCTCGACCACGGCGACGCGGGCCGGATCGGCGTCGTACCGGTCGATCAGGTCCCGGGCCTCGACCGCCGTGTTCGCGACCAGCCGGTCGGCCTCGGTGACCACCTGTTCCTCGCCGATGACGCGGGCCTTCGGCTCGGGCCGGTCCCCGGCGGCGAGCTGGGCGTTCTTGACCTTCGCCAGGGTGTGCGCGGTGTGCACCAGCGGCACGCCCCAGCGCTCCTTGGCCAACCAGCCGACCTGGCCCGAGAGCCAGTAGTGGGAGTGGATCAGGTCGTAGTGGCCCGGGGGCCGGGACGCCTCGGCGCGCAGCACGCCGGCGGTGAAGGCGCAGAGCTGCCCCGGCAGCTCCTCCTTGGTGAGCCCTTCGAGGGGGCCGGAGGTGACGTGCCGGACGTGCACCCCGGGCGCCGTCTCGACCACCGGGGGCAGGTCGCCGGAGGTGGCCCGGGTGAAGATCTCCACCTCGACGCCCGCCTCGGCCAGCCGCCGGGCGACCTCCAGGATGTAGACGTTCATGCCGCCGGCGTCTCCGGTGCCCGGCTGGTGCAGGGGCGAGGTGTGCACCGAGAGCGTCGCGATCCGCCGGGGGCGGGGCCACGGGCGCGCACCGCGCTGACGACCCACACCGGTGTGCAACTCCGCCACGTCCGCTCCCTTTGTCACGGTTTATGCCGTCCGCACGCCCGGCGCCCTTCGGACAACGTCTCCGGCCGATGTCATCTTCCCCATCGGGCATTCGTAATGCGCCGGGACGGCGCCCGGGCGTGACGGACCTCATCACCACGCCGCCGACGCCCGCCAAGGGGGCCCGGGGGAGAATGGCCGGATGACCTCTGTCGCCGTCGTCACCGGAGCGTCCAGCGGGATCGGGGCGGCCACCGCCCGCCGGCTCGCCGCCGAGGGATTCCACGTCCTCGCCGCCGCGCGGCGTACCGACCGGTTGGCCGCCCTGGTGGCCGAGATCGAGGCCGCGGGGGGCGCGGCCACCGCCGTGGCCTGCGACGTGACCTCCGACGAGTCGGTGGCCGGCCTGGCCGCGGCGGCGGCGGCCCTGGGCCCGGTCACCCTCCTGGTCAACAACGCCGGCGGCGCGCGCGGCCTGGACCCGGTCGAGTCCGGGTCGGTCGGTGACTGGCAGTGGATGTACGACGTCAACGTGCTCGGCACGCTGCGCGTCACCCAGGCGCTGCTGCCCGCGCTCGAGGCGTCCGGGGCCGGCACCATCGTGGTCGTCTCCTCGACCGCCGGCTTCACCGTGTACGAGGGCGGGGGCGGCTACGCCGCCGCGAAGCACGCGCAGACGGCGATCGCCGGCACGCTGCGGCTCGAACTCTGCGGCCGGCCGGTGCGCGTGATCGAGATCGACCCCGGCATGGTCCGGACCGACGAGTTCGGGCTGGTCCGCTTCGATGGTGACGCCGAGAAGGCGGCGGCGGTCTACGCCGGGGTCGCCGAGCCGCTGGTCGCCGAGGACGTCGCCGACTGCATCGCCTGGTGCGCGACGCGCCCGCAGCACGTCAACGTGGACCGCCTCGTCGTACGCCCGCTGGCGCAGGCCGCCCAGCACAAGGTGCACCGGGTCGGCTGAGCCGGCCCGGACGGTCGCGGAGATGGCGGGCACGGTGCGGCACCGGCCGCTCGGCGTGGTGACCCGGGGCACGACGAACCCGAACCGGCTCCGCCGGGTGGACAACTGGATCGTCGAGACCTGCGGGGAGGCGCTGCGCGAGGCGGCCGACCCGCTGGTGGTGGACCTCGGCTACGGTGCCAGCCCGGTGACCGCCGTCGAGCTGCGCGCCCGGCTCGCCACCGCGGTCCGACCCGACGTGCGGGTCGTCGGGCTGGAGATCGATCCGGTACGCGTCGCCGCCGCCCAGCCGTCCGCCGACCCGCCCCGGCTAACCTTCGCCCGGGGCGGGTTCGAGCTGGCCGGGCTGCGGCCCGCCCTGGTCCGCGCGTTCAACGTCCTGCGCCAGTACGACGAGCGCGAGGTCGCCGACGCCTGGCGCACCATCACCGCCGGGCTGGCCCCGGGCGGGCTGCTGGTCGAGGGCACCTGCGACGAGTTGGGGCGGCTCGGCGGCTGGCTGCTGATCGACGCCGACGGCCCCCGTACGCTCACCCTCGCCGCGAAGCTCACCACCCTGGACACCCCGGCGGAGCTGGCCGAACGGCTGCCCAAGGCACTGATCCACCGCAACGTGCCCGGCGAGCGGATCCACGACCTGATCCGCGCGCTCGACGACGCCTGGCACGCCGCCGCCGGCTACGCCCCGTACGGCCCGCGCCAACGCTGGCTGCGCGCGGTGTCCGCGATCCGCGAGGCAGGCTGGCCGATCCTGGACGGCCCCCGCCGCTGGCGCCACGGCGAACTCACCCTCCCCTGGCCCAAAACCGCCCCCACCCCACCCTGACCCACCACCCCCACCCCACCCGCCCGCCCCCGCCCCGCCCCGCGCTGTCGATCATGCAGTTGTGGTGGCCGTTTCGTGGCGTTACGAGGCTTTTGCACCCCACCACAACTGCATGATCGACGCGCACAAGGACGGGCGGGCGGGAGGGGGACGGGGGGCGGGGGGTTAGATGGTGCAGTTGATGAGGATGGGTTCGGGGTGGAGGGTCACGCCGAAGCGGTCGTGGACGCCGTCACGGATCTCCCGGGCCAGCTCGACCAGGGACGCGGTGCTGGCGGTGCCGCTGCGGTTGGTCAGGGCGAGGGTGTGCTTGCTGGAGATGGCGACGCCCTCCGGCCCCGGGTGGCCCTTGCCGAAGCCGGCCTTGTCGATCAGCCAGGCCGCGCTGACCTTCACCACGTCACCCGCGCCGGGCCAGGCGGGCGGCTCGCCGATGTCGGCGGCACGCTCCCGCAGCAGCTCGTACGCGGCGACGTCCAGCACCGGGTTGGTGAAGAACGAGCCGACCGAGCGGGTGTCCGGGTCGGCCGCGTCGAGCACCATGCCCTTGCCGGCGCGCAGCCGCAGGACGGCGGCCCGGGCGTCGGCCAGCGGCACCCGGTCCCCCACCTGCACGCCGAGCGCCCGGGCCAGTTCCGCGTAGCGCACGGGGCCGGACAGCGGCGAGCGGGCGAGCCGGAAGTCGACGGAGAGCACCACCCAGCGGTCGCTGTACTTGAAGATGCTGGAGCGGTACGCGAAGCCGCAGTCGGCGGCGGCGATCCGCCCGACGGTCCCCTCCACCCGGTCGTGGACCACGACGCCGGTGATGGTCTCGGCGACCTCCTGGCCGTACGCGCCGACGTTCTGGATCGGGGTGGCGCCGGTCGAGCCGGGGATGCCGGAGAGGCACTCCAGCCCGGACCAGCCGTTGGCGACGGTGGTGGCGACCAGCTCGTCCCAGGGCTCGCCGGCCTCGACGCGTACGGTGAGGGTGTCGGCGTCCTCGGCGACCACCCGCAGGCCCCGGGAGCGCACCAGGACGACGGTGCCGGGGAAGCCGGCGTCCCCGATCACGACGTTGCTGCCCCCGGCGAGCAGCAGGACCTGCTCGTCGCGGCCGGCCGCCTCCCGCACGGCCCGCACGATCCCGTCGGCGTCGTTGCCTTCGACGACGCGGCCGGCCGGGCCGCCCAGGCGTAAGGTGGTGTATCGCGCCAGGTCGCACGTCGTGGCGGGTTCGGTCCCGGTTGTCGGCTGGGCGTAGACGTCTGACACGCCTTTCACCCTAGGCTGAGGGGTAGCCGCGGCGCCCACTGGTGGCCCGGTCACCCCCGGGAGGATGGCGATGAGCAGACTGCATGGCACGAAGGACTTCTGGTTGGGAGCGCTCCGGGCGGAGGGCCCGGCGTTCGCCGCAGCCGTGGCCGAGGCGCCGCCGGAGACACCGGTGCTGTCCTGTCCCGGCTGGACCGTCGCCGACCTGACACTGCACCTCACCTCGATCTACCGCTGGGTGCACTCGTTCGCGGGCACGGGCGCGGCCACCCCGTCGCCCGGCGGGTCGAAGCCGGTCGAGCCGGAGCCGGGCGTCGCCCCGCTCCAGCTCTGGCAGCAGGCGTACGACCGGATGATGACCCTCTTCGACGGCCTGGACCCGGAGGCCCCGGCGTGGAACTGGGCGCCGCAGCCGAAGCGGGCGGGCTTCTGGCCGCGCCGGATGGCGCACGAGACCGCGGTGCACCGGTGGGACGCCCAGCTCGCCATCGCGGCGGGCGAGCCGGTCGAGGCGAAGCTCGCCGCCGACGGGGTGAGCGAGATCCTGGACACCTGGCTGCCTGCCGGCCGGCGCCGCACCGCCGGCCAGTGGCGCGGGGTGGTGCAGATCTCCGCCGTCGACGCCGGGCAGGAGTGGTTCCTGCGGCTGCGCGGCGAGGGCGTGGCCCTGCTCGACACGGCCACCATCTTCGATCACGACGACCACCACGCCCGGGCGCAGGTCAGCGGCACCGCGAGCGACCTGCTGCTGGCGCTCTGGGGCCGGGTCGGCCTCGACACGCTGGACGTGGCCGGCGACCGCACCCTGCTGGAGGGCCTCCGCGTCGGCTGATCCACCGCCGCGCGGAGCCGGGCCCCGAGGGCTCCGCGCAGTCCCACCGCACGTACGACGAGAGTGGCCGCCCGGCACAGGCGGCCACTCTCTTCGCGTCCGACCCCATCGGCAATCGGCTGAGAGCGCTCTCTTGACACCGGCGGGACCAACCACCACCCTGTCGTGAGAGCGCTCTCTCAGCCCTGCTCCACCACCTGCCTCACCACCTCAGACGACCTGAGAGGGGTCCGACCAATATGGGTGTCTTTCCGCGCCGCCGCCTGGCGGCGGTGGCCCTCGTCGCCGCCACCGCGCTGTTCGCCACCGCCGGCTGCGCCGGCGACGAACCCGCCGAGGACGGCAAGATCACGTTGACCGTGGACGTGTTCAGCCAGTTCGGCTACGAAGAGCTCTACAAGGAATACATGGCCAGCCACCCGAACGTGAAGATCGTCGAGCGTGGCACGGGCACCAACCTCGACGACTACTCGCCGAAGCTGACCCAGTGGCTCGCCGCCGGCAAGGGTGCGGGCGACGTCGTCGCCATCGAAGAGGGGTTGATGGTCGAGTACAAGGCCAACCCCGACAACTTCGTCAACCTGCTCGACCACGGCGGGGCCGAACTCCAGGGCAACTTCCTGGAGTGGAAGTGGAAGGGCGGGATGACCCAGGACGGCAAGCTGATCGGCCTGGGCACCGACGTCGGCGGCATGGCCATGTGCTACCGCAAGGACCTGTTCGCCAAGGCCGGCCTGCCCACCGACCGCGAGGCGGTGTCGAAGCTCTGGCCGACCTGGCAGGAGTACATCAAGGTCGGCGAGCAGTTCAAGGCGAAGAACACCGGCGCCGCGTTCCTGGACGCCGCGACCAACATCTTCAACACGATCGTGCTCCAGACGGCCGGCAACGCGCAGGGCTACCACTACTACGACACCAGCGGAAACCTGGTGGTGGACAGCAACCCGGCGGTCCGGCAGGCCTGGGACACCACCATGGACATCATCGACTCCGGCCTCTCCGGCAAGTACGGCTCCTGGTCCGAGGAGTGGGTGTCGGCCTTCAAGCAGGCCAAGTTCGCCACCATCGCCTGCCCGGCCTGGATGACCGGCGTCATCGAGGGCAACGCCGGCGCCGAGGCCAAGGGCAAGTGGGACATCGCCCGGGTGCCCGGCAACGGCGGCAACTGGGGCGGGTCGTGGCTCGCCGTGCCGACCCAGAGCAAGCACCGCGCCGAGGCGATCGAGCTGGCGAAGTTCCTGACCAGCGCCAAGGGTCAGATCGGGGCGTTCAAGGCCAAGGGCCCGCTGCCCTCCTCGCCGCAGGCGCTGGCCGACCCCGCGATCGTCGACGCCAAGAACGCGTACTTCTCCGACGCCCCCGTCGGGCAGATCTTCGGCGAGGGCGCCAAGACGCTGAAGCCCGTCTACATGGGGCCGAAGAACCAGGCCGTCCGCACCGAGGTCGAGAACGCCGTCCGGACGGTGGAGCTGGGTCAGCGCAAGCCCGAACAGGGCTGGACGGACGCGGTCAACAACGCGAAGAAGGCCGCCGCCAAGTAGCCCGAGCCGGGGATGCGGGCGGGAGGGCGCCGGGGGCGCCGGTCCCGCCCGCACCCGGGAAAGGAGTGGTCCGGGCATGACCGTCCAGCTCGACCCGCGCCCGCCGGTCGCACCGGCGCCCCGCACCGGTCGGCGTCCACCGACGATGCGGTTCAGCCGCCTCGACACGAAGTACTCGCCCTACCTGTTCATCGCCCCGTTCTTCGTGCTCTTCGGGGTGTTCGGGGCGTACCCGCTGATCTACACCTTCTGGGTCTCCCTGCACGACTGGGACCTGCTCGGCAGCAACCACCCGTTCGTCGGGCTGGAGAACTACAGCCGGCTGCTGGAGGACGCCGACTTCTGGCACGCCGTGGTCAACACCCTCGGCATCTTCGTCATCTCCACCGTCCCGCAACTGCTGGCCGCCCTCTGGCTGGCCAACCTGCTCAACCGGCAACTGCGGGCCCGGACGACGTTCCGGATGGCGGTGCTGATCCCCAACATCACGTCGACGGCGGCGGTCGCGATCGTCTTCGGTGTCCTCTTCGGCCGCGAGTTCGGCATGGTCAACTGGCTGCTCGACCTGGTCGGGATCGACGCGATCGAGTGGAAGTCCAACCGGTTCGCGTCCTGGGTGGCCATCTCCACCATGGTCGACTGGCGGTGGACCGGCTACAACGCGCTGATCTTCCTGGCCGCGATGCAGGCCATCCCGCGCGACCTCTACGAGTCGGCCGCCATCGACGGGGCCGGCCGGGCCCGCCAGTTCTGGTCGATCACCGTCCCGCTGCTCAAGCCGACGATCATCTTCACCGTCATCATCTCCACCATCGGCGGCCTCCAGCTCTTCACCGAGCCCCGGCTGTTCCACTCCGGCACCAACCCGATCCGGGGCGGAACGCTACGGGAGTCGCAGACCGTGACCATGTACATGTTCGAGAACGCCTTCGCGCCCCACTACAACTTCGGGTACGGCTCGGCGGTGGCGTGGCTGCTCTTCGCGCTGATCGCGGTCGTCGCGGCGATCAACGTGCTGCTCCTGCGCCGGCTCGGCGGCACGAAGGCCCCGAAGGCGGACGCGGAGTCGAAGGAGGGAGCGCGATGAACCGCCTCTGGGCCGCCAGCCGGCTCACCTACGCCGCGCTGATCGCCGCCGGGATCATGTCGATCTTCCCGATCTACTGGATGTTCGTGGTGGCGAGCCGCTCCAACGACGCGATGGGCCAGCTGCCACCCCCGGTCACCCCCGGCGGCAACTTCGGCGCGAACGTGTCCCGGCTGCTGGACAACACCGACGCGTACTTCGTCGCCGGCCTGGTCAACTCGGCGATCGTCGCGACCACGGTCACCGTCTCGGTGGTCTTCTTCTCCACGCTGGCCGGGTTCGCCTTCGCCAAGCTGCGGTTCCGGGGGCGCAACGCGCTGCTCATGGTGATCATCGCGACGATGATGGTGCCCACCCAGCTCGGCGTCATCCCGCTCTACCTGCTGATGACGAAGCTGAACTGGAACGACCGGCTGCCGGCGGTGATCGTGCCGGCCCTGGTCACCGGCTTCGGGGTGTTCATGATGCGGCAGTACGCGGGCCAGGCGGTCAGCAACGAGCTGATCGAGGCGGCCCGGGTGGACGGCTGCAACACCGCGCGGATCTACTGGAACGTCGTGCTGCCGGCGCTGCGTCCGGCCGCCGCCGTGCTGGGACTGCTCACGTTCATGACGACCTGGAACGACTTCCTCTGGCCGTACGCTGTCCTCAACGACCCGGAGAACCCCACCGTGCAACTGGCCCTGCGCACCCTGTCCGACGGGTACTACACGGACATGTCGCAGGTGTTCACGGGGACGGCCATCGCGACCCTCCCGCTGTTGCTGGTCTTCGTCCTGTTCGGCCGCCAGATCATCGGCGGCATCATGGAAGGTGCGGTCAAGGCGTGAGCACTCTGCGATTCCCCGACAACTTCGTCTGGGGTGCGGCCACCGCCGCGTACCAGATCGAGGGCGCGGCCACCGACGACGGTCGCGGCCCGTCGATCTGGGACACCTTCAGCCGTACGCCGGGCAAGGTCCACCACGGCCACACCGGCGACGTTGCCTGCGACCACTACCACCGGTACGCCGACGACGTGGCGCTGATGGCGGAGCTGGGGCTGCGGGCGTACCGCTTCTCGGTGGCCTGGCCCCGGATCCAGCCGGACGGCACCGGCCCGGTCAACACGCGCGGCCTGGACTTCTACGACCGGCTGACCGACGCGCTGCTGGCCCGGGGCATCGACCCGATCGTCACGCTCTACCACTGGGACCTGCCGCAGGCCCTCCAGGACCGGGGCGGCTGGACCAACCGCGAGACCGCCGAGCACTTCGCCACGTACGCCACGGCGGTGCACACCCGGCTCGGCGACCGGATCCGCACCTGGACCACGCTCAACGAGCCGTGGTGCTCGGCCTACCTCGGCTACGGCAACGGGGTGCACGCCCCCGGCGAGCAGGACCCGGGCGCGGCCTTCACCGCCGTGCACCATCTGCTGCTCGGGCACGGCCTGGCGGCCCGCGCGCTGCGCGCGGCCGGCGCGCAGACCGTCGGGATCACGGTCAACCCGGCCGACGTGCGCGCGGCCGACGCGGACAGCGCCGCGGACGCGGCGGCGGTGCGCCTGGTCGACGGCCTGCACAACCGGATCTTCCTCGACCCCCTGCTGCGGGCGGCCTACCCGGACGACGTGCTGGAACACGTGGCCCGCATCGTCGAGCCGACGTTCGTCCGCGACGGCGACGAGAAGCTGATCGCCGCCCCGATCGACCTGCTCGGCATCAACTACTACGCCCCCACCTACGTCGCCGGACGGCCGGACGGCGCGGGCGGCAGCGCCTGGCCGGGCACCGAGGGCGCGGTGGAGTTCCTCCCGCCGACCGGGCCGCTGACCGACATGGGGTGGATGATCGAACCGGCCGGGCTGACCCGGCTGCTGGAACGCATCGCCAGGGACTACCCCGGCGTGCCGCTGATGGTCACCGAGAACGGCGCGGCGTTCCCCGACAAGGCCGACGCCGACGGCGCCGGGCAGGTGGCGGACGCGGACCGCATCGCCTACCTCGACGGGCACCTGCGCGCGGTGCACGAGGCGATCTCCCGGGGAGTGGACCTCCGGGGCTATCTCGTATGGTCGTTGCTGGACAACTTCGAGTGGGCCGAGGGCTACCGTCGACGGTTCGGCATCATCCACGTCGACTACCTGACGCAGCGACGCACACCGAAGTCCAGCGCCCGGTGGTACCAGGAGGTGATCTCCCGGAACGGGCTGTGACGAGGGTGGTAACGGGGATGACGACGGCGCAGCGGCCGACACTGGAGGCGGTGGCCCGGCGGGCGGGCGTCTCGCGGGCAACCGTGTCCCGGGTGGTGAACGGCTCCACGACGGTCGCCGAGCCCATCCGGGACGCGGTCCGCCGGGCGGTGGCCGAGCTGGGGTACGTGCCGAACCTGGCCGCCCGCAGCCTGGTCACCCAGCGGACCGACTCGATCGCCCTGGTGCTGCCGGAGGCCGCCACCCGGGTCTTCTCCGACGACCAGGTCTTCCCCGGGATCATCCGGGGCGCGGCGCAGGAGCTGGAGGCGGCCGACAAGCAGCTCGTGCTGATGCTGGCCGGCTCGCCCGCCGGGCACGACCGGGTCGAGCGCTACACCACCGGCCGACACGTCGACGGGGTGCTCTTCGCCTCGCTGCACGGCGAGGACCCGCTGCCCGGCCGGCTCGCCCGGCTGGGCATCCCGGTCGTGTGCAGCGGTCGCCCGCTCGACGGCGCCGACGTGCCCTACGTCGACGTCGACCACGTCGGCGGGGTGGCCACGGCGGTGCGGCACCTGCTCGACGGCGGACGCCGCCGGATCGCCACCATCGCCGGCCCGCAGGACATGGTGGCCGGCATCGAGCGCCTCGCCGGCTACCGGAACACGGTCGCCGAGGCCGGCCTGCCGGAGCTGGTGGCGACCGGCGACTTCACCCGCGAGTCCGGGGCGACGGCGATGCGGCAGCTCCTCGCCGAGCACCCCGACCTGGACGCCGTCTTCGCCGCCTCCGACCTGATGGCGCACGCCGCCCTGCGGACGCTGCGCGAGGCGGGGCGGCGGGTGCCCGACGACGTGGCGGTGATCGGCTTCGACGACATCGAGACGGCCGCGTACACCGAGCCGCCGCTGACCACCGTCCGCCAGCCGATCGTGCAGCTGGGCCGGCAGATGACCCGGCTGCTGCTGCGGCTGGCCGCCGGCGAGGCCATCGAGCCCGTGGTGCTCCCCACCGAGCTGATCGTCCGCGAGTCCGCCTGACCAACCGGCGGATAACCGGTCGAGCCGCGCGGGGGTCCGGCGGTAGCGTCACCGCCGTGGCCCCACCGACCCGGCTGATCCGCGTACCCGCCCTCTCCGACGTCGCCGAGTACGCGTACGCGGCCACGGTCGAGCCGCCCGCCCGGCTGGTGTTCACCGCCGGCGCCTGCCCGCTCGACGCCGAGGGGCGGACCGTCGCGCCCGGCGACCCCGTCGGCCAGGCCCGGCAGGTGATGACGAACCTGGAGACCGCCCTCGCGGCGGCCGGGGCCCGGCTCACCGACGTCGTCAAGACCACCGTGTACGTGGCGTCGTCGCGCCAGGCCGACCTGGTGGCCGTGTGGGAGGTGGTGCGGGACGCGTTCGGCGACCACGACCCGCCCAGCACCCTGCTCGGGGTGGCCGTGCTCGGCTACTCCGACCAGCTCGTCGAGGTCGAAGCCGTCGCCGTCGTACGCGAGGAGAACTGACGTGCGGATCCGGACCGCCCGCCCCGACGACGCGCCCGCCGTGGTGGCGATGCGCGCGCTCGTGCACCCCTACCTGGTGCGCGGCGTCGAGTCGACCCGACGCATGATCGCCCAGCCCCCGCCCGACGAGGAATGGACCGCGTACGTCGTCGAGGTGGACGACACGGTCATCGGCTGGGCGTCGGCCTACCGCAACGCCCAGACCTCCGAGCCCGACGTCGGGGAGATCTCCACCCTGCACGTGCACCCCGAGCACCGGGGCCGCGGCGCCGGCACCGCGTTGCTCACCGCCGCGCTGGGGCACCTGCGCGACATCGGGATGCGCCGGGTGCGTACCTGGGCGCTGCCGGAGTCGCTGCCGTTCGCCCGCCGGCACGGCTTCACGCCGAGCCGGGAGCTGCGCTACTCGGCGCTGGACCTGCGGCCGGCGCCGCCGATGCCGGAGTCGCCGCCGGGCGTACGGCTGCTTGCGCTGACCGACGTCGAGCCGCGTCGGGTCTACCTGGCCGAGGTGGCGGCGGCGGCCGACGAGCCGGAGGACGTGCCCGCCGACGCGATCAGCTACGAGAGCTGGCGCTCCGAGATCTGGGACAGCCCGGGCCTGGACCGCGCGGCCAGCACCGCGGCCGAGATCGGCGACGAGGTGGTGTCCTTCAGCCTCGTCCAGCGCGACGGCGACCGGATGTGGTCGGACTACACCGGCACGCTGCCGGCGCACCGGGGACGCGGGCTCGCCCGACTGGTCAAGACGGCGGCACTGCACCGCGCCGCCGCCGACGGGGTACGCGTCGCCTACACCTCGAACGACGAGGCGAACGCGCCGATGCTCGCGGTCAACGTCGGGCTAGGCTACCGCCCGGTCGGCTCGAGCTGGTCCTGCCTGCGCGACCTTTCCTGACGGGTCCCGGTCAGCGGCCCCTTCGTGGGGTTCCAGGCGGCGACCTTCCTGACCGGTCCCGGTCAGCCGGCCGCGTGGCCGGGCCCGGGCGGCGCAGGCACGGCTCGCTCCTCCGTGATGGACTGGCCGAGGGAGCGGCGGGCCAGCAGGGCGGCTCCGGCGACGGCGGCCGGCATGACGATCACCGCGCCGAGCGGGATCAGGAAGCAGACGAAGACCGCCACCCCGAAGCCGAGCGTGGTCGGCCGGTCCGCCTTGAGGTGTGCCCGCCGGTCCGGCAGCCGCATCCCGCGCCGGTAGAAGGGTGCCCCGACGAGTTCCACGGCGAGCAGCCAGCCGCCGACCGCCGCCCCGATCACCGGCACCACGGTCTGGCCGACCACCGGGATGAAGCCGGCGGCGAAGAGCGGGATGCCGAAGAGGACCGACAGGCCCACCAGCCGCAGCGAGTCGGCGATGCTACGCCGCAGCGACGGCCAGAACGGCACGTCGACCGCGTTGGGGGTGCCGCCGAGGCGCTCCTCGACCCGTTCGGAGATCTTCTCGTAGAACGGGTCGCCGATGATCAGGGTGACGGCGGTGAAGCTGACCACCGCGAGCAGGCCACCGAGGCCGAGGAAGGCCAGCCCGGCGACCACGCGGACGAGGCTGCGCGAGGTGGTCGACCAGTCGTCGGCGAACGGGGTGACCAGCGCGGCCAGGTCGTCGACGAAGTACGCCAGGGTGGCGAACGCGGTCACGAAGATCGCGCCCGAGATCAACGCCGGAATGACGCCCAGCAGCATCAGCCCGGGACTGCGGACGTAGAGGCCGAGGCCGCGCAGGAGCAGGCCCACGCCGGTGAAGAACCGGCCGGCGGCACCGGTCACTGGCGCGGCGATGCGGGGTGCGTTCACGACCGCAGAGCCTAGTTGTACCGCTCCGGACCCGCGCGCTACTGCCAGGTGGCGGTGTCGGGGTCGATGTCGTGGGCGCGTGCGTTGGCGTCGATGCTCTGCCGGAACCACGTGGCGAGGCCGGCGCGGATGCCGTCGTAGTGGGCGGCGAACCCGGGGTCGGCCTCGTACATGCGCCCGAGACAGACCTGCATCTGCCTGGTGAGGGGAAAGTACGAGGTGAACACCGCACGGTGCCGCTCGACGAGTCGGTTGGCCTGCGGGCTGCCAGGGGTGACACCGGCGTCCATCGCGTCGGCGAGGGCACGGTCGAGGTCGGCGACCGCGTCGGCGACGGCCTGCCACTCCTCCGGGCTGCGGAAGGCCGAGCGTTCGGCGTACTGCTGCCACTGCGTCGTGTCTCCGTAGCGCTGGCGGGCCTGGGCGGGCGAGTCCGGGTCCCACCGGGGGCCGAAGATCGCGGCCTGCTGCCCGGCGGTCAGCAGCAGGCCGCGTTCGTGGGCGGCGATCATCCGATCCAGGCCGACGCTGAGCTGCTGGAGGCGGTCGATCCGTTGGGCGATCTGGGTGCGCTGCGCGCGCAGCGCGCCGGGCACGTCCGCCGTCGAGTCGTCCAGGATGGCCCGGATCCCGTCCAGGCCGAGGCCGAGTTCCCGGTAGACGACGATGCGGTGCAGGCGTTCCAGGTCCCCGGCGGTGTAGAGCCGGTATCCGCCGGTCGTGCGCAGCGACGGTCGCGCCAGGCCGATGTCGTCCCAGTGGTGCAGCGCGCGGACCGTCACGCCCAGACGCGTCGAGACCTGGCCGACGGTCAGGCCGTCGGCGTCGGTGGCGTCAGGCATGCTCCTCATTGTCGCCGCGACCGGCGCCCGGTGGGGTGATCCCGATGGCTTCAAGGTTCCGCGCCTCCTGACTGGCCGGATCGAAGGGCTTCGCCGCGGTGAAGACGATCCGTGCGTTCTCGGGGGTGATCACCTCCACGTCGCGGGTGTTCCAGGGGGTGTCCCGTGGGCCGTCGACCGAGTCCGGGCGCAACGCGCGGCAGGCCTCGACGAGGGAATCGACCTGGTTGAGCACGCCCGAGAAGCTGAAGCTCATCGCCGGTGCCTGCGCCGGAACGCTCTCTGCCGAGCGGAGGAGCACGTCCTGGAACGCCCACCGGCGCAGGTGCACGAGCGTGCCGGGGATGCTGAACAGCTCGAAGAACCCGAGACCACGAGTCCAGAAGTCCACCGATGCCGCCAGGTCGGTCGTGGGGATCGTCACGAACGCGGGCATTCCGTAGATGCCCCGGAACGGCAACGGCGCGACCGCGTCCGCTCCGGGGGTGGGCACGGGACTCATCTCGAAAGCGTCGTAGTAGTCACTCATGCACCCCACCCTCCGGCCTCACGCACCGTGAGGGTCAAGCCGGATCCGTGACCATCTCGACAGGGGACCGGACGACGCCGGAGAGGCGGGCCACCGGCTGGGGCGGCCGAGCGGGCACGGCAGGATGGACGGGTGCGGGCGGCCCGGTTGATCTCGTTGGTTCTGCTGCTCCAGGCGCGCGAGACGATGACCGCGGCGGAGCTGGCGCGGGAGCTGGAGGTCTCCGAGCGGACCGTCTACCGGGACGTGCTGGCGCTCTCCGCCGCCGGGGTGCCCGTCTACGCCGACCGGGGCCGCACCGGCGGCTACCGGCTGCTCGGCGGCTACCGGACCCGGCTGACCGGGCTGACCCGGGACGAGGCGGAGGCGCTCTTCCTGACCGGGCTGCCCGGACCGGCGGGCGACATGGGGCTCGCCGACGCCGTCGCCTCGGCCGAGCTGAAGGTGCTGGCCGCGCTGCCGCCCACGCTCCGGGACGCCCCGGCCCGCACCGGGCAGCGGTTCCACCTGGACGTGCCGGGCTGGTTCCGGGAGGTGGGGCCGCCGCCGTGGCTGACCGAGCTGGCCGGCGCGGTCTGGCGGGACCGCGTGGTCGAGCTGCGCTACCGGCGCGGCGACCGCGAGGTGACGCGCACCGTGCGGCCGTACGGGCTGGTGCTGAAGAACGGCGTCTGGTATCTGGTGGGCCGCGTCGGCGACGACCTGCGCACCTACCGGGTGGACCGGGTCACCGGCGTGCGGGTGGACCCGGAGACCTTCGACCGGGACGAGGGCTTCGACCTGGCCGGGTACTGGCGGGAACAGGCCGAGGCGTTCCACCGGGACGTGCTGCGGGAGCGGGCCACCGTCCGGCTCAGCCCCGCCGGCCTGCGCCAGCTCCGGCACGTGGCGGACGCCCCCTTCGCGTACGCCGAGGCCGTCGCCGCCGCCGGCGGCCCCGACGGGCAGGGCTGGGTGGTGACCCGGCTGCCCGTCGAGTCCGTCGACGTCGCGTACCACCAGCTGCTCGGGCTCGGCCCGGAGGTGGAGGTGCTCGACCCGCCGGAGTTGCGGGCGCGGCTGGCCGAGGCGGCCGAGCGGACGGCCCGCCGCTACGCCCGCCCGGGCCCCGACCCCGATCCGGGTCAGCGGTAGCCGGTGTCGTCGGCCGGCAGGCCGGGCTCCACCACCTCCGTGTTGTAGCGCGCCCAGTGCGGCCGGGTGCCGTCCAGGTCGGTGAAGCCGTACACCTGGGCCAGCCCTCCGCTGTCGAGCGACTCGCCGTTCCAGCGGGCCCGGTCCGGGTCGGCGGCCAGGGCGGCCACCGCGCGCCCGACGAAGGCCGGCGTCTCCGACATGACGAAGTGCGGTTCCTTGGCGGCGCCGTCGCGCCAGTTCTCCTCGGTGACGCCGTAGTGCTCCAGCATCGCCTCGGACCGCAGCCAGCCCGGGGTGAGCGCGACGGCGGTGCAGCCGTGCGGTTTCAGCTCGTGCGCCCAGCTGAAGGCGAGCCGGTTCACGGAGACCTTGGCCAGGTCGTAGAAGACCGAGAGGCGGTAGTTGGCCTCGTTGTGCTCCCGCGTGCCGTCGCCGACCTCCACCACCAGGCCGCCGGGACGGCGGATCATCAGCGGCAGGGCGAAGTGGGCGGTGACGATGTGCGTGTCGATCGCCAGGCGCAGGCTGCGGAAGCCGGCCTCCAGCGGTTGCTCCCAGACCGGCTTCTCCCAGGTGGTCAGGGGGTCGCCGCCCCAGATGTCGTTGACCAGCACGTCGAGCCGGCCCTGCTCGGCGTCGATCCGGGCGACCAGGTCGCGGACCTGCTCGGGTACGAGATGGTCGACCCGGACCGCGATGCCGGTGCCGCCGGCGGCGGTGACCAGTTCGGCGGTCTCCTCGATGGTCTCCGGGCGGTCCATCTCGGAGCGGCCGGCCCGGCTGCTGCGGCCGGTGGCGTAGACCGTGGCACCGGCGGCGCCGAGCTGGACCGCGATCTGCCGGCCGGCGCCCCGGGTCGCCCCGGCGACGAGCGCGATCTTTCCTGTCAGCGGTTTCGTCATGCGGCGAGCCTGTCAGCGATACCTGACAGCCGAAGTCCGGTTTCGCGAAGCCGTGTCGTCCGTCATGCTCGCCGGCATGCACCTGCTGCTCTCCGGGATCGTCGGCTCGGTCGCGTACGGTCTGGCCGGGCCGGGCTCCGACGTCGACCGGATCGGCGTCTTCGCCGCGCCCACCGTCGCGTTCCACGGCCTGCACCCGCCCCGCGAGTCGGTGGTGACCACCGAGCCCGACGTCACCCTGCACGAGGCGGCGAAGTGGTGCCGCCTGGCGATGAGCGGCAACCCGACCGCCACCGAGCTGGCCTGGTTGCCGGAGGACTGCTACGAGACCCGTACGGAGTTCGGCGACCGGTTGGTCGCCATCCGCTCGGCGTTTCTCAGCGCGCCCCGCGTCCGCGACGCCTACCTGGGCTACGCCGGCCAGCAGTTCCGCAAGCTGGAGTCCCGGGGCGACGGCACGTTCTCGGCCGACACCCGGCGGCGCACCGCCAAGCACGCCCGGCACCTGGCCCGGCTGGTGCACCAGGGCCGGCTGCTCTACGCCACCGGCGTGCTGGAGATCCGGCTCGCCGACCCGGAGTGGTTCCGCAGCTTCGGCGAGCGGGTGGCCGGCGGCGCGTTGGACGAGGCCCGGGCGCTGATCGCCGACGCGGAGCGGGACTTCGACCGCGTCCGCACCCCGCTGCCGGACCGCCCGGACGAGGCGACCGTGGAGCGCTGGCTGCTCGACGTGCGCGCCGCCCACCTGCCACCGGTTCCCTCCACGCCCTGACCTCCCCGGGCCGCTCCTGGAGGGGCCGTGCGGGGGTGGGTCACTGCACGTCGAACTCGTTGCCCTCCGGGTCGGCCATGGTGGTGTGCACGCTGCCGAAGTCGGCCACCTCGCGCAGCACGGTGGCGCCGAGCCCCTCCAGCCGCCGCACCGTTGCCTCCCGCTCGGCGGGGCCGACGTGCAGGTCGACGTGGAGCCGGTTCTTGACCTGCTTGCGCTCGGGAACCTGGTGGAACAGCAGCCGGCGGCCCAGCCCGGTGCCGCTGGCCTGGTCGACCGGGTCGTCGGGGTGCCGGACGGCGGCCAACTGCCGCCACGCCTTGCGCCCGTCGATGTCGAGGTACGCCTCCGGCCCGATTGCGCCGCCGCCGAGCAGGCGCTCGATCAGCCCGCTGTTGTCCTCGATCTCGTAGCCGAGAGCCGCCGCCCAGAACCGGGCCTGCGCGTTCGGGTCGGCGCAGTCCACGACGAGCTTCCACTCCACGACCATGGCGTCCTCCTCGATGTCCGGCGACCGCCCTCACGATCGTCTAGGTAACCAGTTATAGTGGTTACATGACCGACGGCGCAAGCGGACTCGCCCTGACCAGCCCCGAAGGGACCCGCTACCTCTTCGACCCCGGTGCGCTCTGCCTGGAGCTCCTCACCACCGGCGGCCCGGGCGCGCTGGCCCGCTACGAGGTACTGCACCGGCCCCGCGACCTCGCCGACTGGCTGGCGCTGTCCCGGCTGCGCCTCGACCCCGCCCGGATCGAGGTGGCCGCCGACGAACTGGTGGCCGCCCGCCGGCTACGGGACGCGCTGTGGCGGCTGGTCTGCGTACGCACCGGGGCCCGGCCGCCGGCCGGCGATCCGGCCACCTTCGACGCGACGCCCGACGACCTCGCCACCCTCAACCGGGCGGCGGCCGACGTACCGCTGGCGCCGCAACTCGCCCCCGACGGGGCGCGCGCCTGGGCGCTGCCGGCCACCGGCGGACAGCCGCTGGCCAGCATCGCCCGGGATGCGGTGGACCTGTTCACCGGCCCGTACCGCGACCGCATCCGCGAGTGCGCCACGCACGACTGCTACCTCGTCTTCGTGGACACCTCGCGCCCCGGTCGGCGACGCTGGTGCGCGATGGAGCGCTGCGGCAACCGGCACAAGGTCCGCTCGCTGCGCGCCCGCCGCGCGGAGTAAACCCGTTGCCCGGCGGCCGCGGTCCCCTGTTAGGGTTCCGGCACGCCCTCGTCGAGGAAAGGGAGGTGAGCGCCGTGTCCACGACATCGCTGTGCTCCCGCCCGGCCACGAGGGCACCACGGTTCTGAGCCGGGGGCACGAAACCCGGAAGGACCTCATGACCGACCTGGTCATCCGCCCGCTCACCGCGGGCGAGGAAGCACTGTTCGACTCCCTGCCCCGCACCAGGCTGGTGGGGCGGGCCGCCTTCGGCGACAACTACTCCGACATGGCCGCCGACGGTCAGTACCGTCCCGAGTGGAGCTGGGTCGCCCTGCGCGCCGGCACCGTGGTGGCCCGCGCCGCCTGGTGGGGTGGGCCGGACGACGAGTCTCCGCTGGCCCTCGACTGGCTCGACTTCACCGACCACGAGGCCGCGGTCCGGCTGCTGCGTACCGCGCCGCTACGGGCCGAGTACTCCCTCTCGCTGCCATCCGGCTGGCGGGACGACCCGGCCGTCCGGGCGGAGGCGCAGGCCCGGATCGACGCGGCGACCGCCGCCGGCATGTCCCCGCTGGTCGCGCGGTACCGGTACCGGTGGACGCCGGAGCAGGGGCTGCCCGCCCGGCCCGGCCGGTTGGAGTTCCGCCCGGAACCCGACGACGCCGTGATCCTCGACGTGCTGCGCCGCATCGGCGAGGGAAGTCTCGACGCCCACACCCGCCGCGCCGCCGCCGAGCACGGGCCGGATGCGGCGGCGCGGGAGGAGCTGGACCTGTTGCGCTGGCTGCCGAGCCCGCGCGACTGGTGGCGGCTGGCCTGGACGCCAGCCGGTGAACTGGTCGGCGTCACCGTGCCGGCCCGCAACCACAGCGATCCGGTCGTCGGCTTCGTCGGCGTGGTGCCCGAGCAGCGCGGGCACGGCTACGCGTACGACCTGCTGGTCGAGGCCACCCACCTGCTCGTCGAGGCGGGAGCGGCCGAGATCGTGGCGGCCACCGACCAGACGAACCACCCGATGGCCGCCGCCTTCGCCCGGGCGGGCTACCCGATCGAGCGGGAACGCCTCGACCTCGTGTGACGGCCCGGCTCCCGGCGTCGACGACCGGCGCCGGGAGCCACCCGGTTCAGTCCGCCAGCCGTACGCGGACCCGACGGTTGGCCCGCCCCTTGCTCTCCACCTTGACCACCTGCACCTTGCCGATCTGCGCGGTGGAGGCGACGTGCGTGCCGCCGTCGGCCTGGACGTCCAGCCCGACGATGTCGACGATCCGCACCTCCTGCTCCTCCGGCGGGATCAGGTTCGACTGGGTACGGATGATGTCGGGCAGGGCGAGCGCCTCCGCCCGGGGCAGCACCCGCACGGCCACCGCCCGGTCGGCGGCCACCTCGGCGTTGACCAGTTCCTCGATGCGGCTCTTGAAGTCCGACGGCACCTCGGGCAGGTTGAAGTCCATCCTGGCCTCGCCCGGCTCCATGTTGCCGCCCGTGACGAGCGCGCCGAAGTCGCGGAACACCACCCCGCAGAGCACATGCAGCCCGGAGTGGGTCCGCATCAGCCGGGTGCGCCGGTCGTCCTCGACCGCGCCGGTGACCGCCGTTCCCGCCGGCGGCAGCGGGTCGCCCTCGGCCGGGACCAGCCAGAGGTCGTCGCCCTTGCGGGTGCCGACGATCCGGGTCTGCACCCCCTGCCAGAGCAGTACGCCGTGGTCCGGCGGCTGTCCGCCGCCGCCCGGATAGAACGCCGACCGGTCCAGCACGATGCCCTGCTCGGGATCGGCGTGCAGCACCGTGCACTCCCACTCCCGCAGCGTCGGATCGGCGAGGTCCAGCCGGTGCGTACGACCGTGGTGTGTGACGCCCATGTCAGGGCACGTTACTCGTTGAGGAAGGCGGATATCCGGCTTCGCAGGTCGGCGCGTTCCGTCCAGAGGACGCCGGGCCGGTCGTACACGTGCAGGGTGGCCCGGGGCAGCGCGGCCGCGAGCTGCTCGGCGACCTCGACCGGGTGCAGATCGTCGCCGACGCAGCCGATCACCAGGGCCGGCGCGGCGACCGCGGCCAGCTGGCCGGCGTCGTCCAGGGGTGCCTGCTCGGGCAGGCTCGCCAGACCCGGGGCGAGCCCGTCGCGCAGGAGCTGGTCGAGGCGCTGGCGCAGGTAGGCCCAGCCGGCCGGGGTGTTGCGTACGGCGGACGGCAGCTCGGCCTGGACCACGTCGGCCACGGCGGAGGCGTCGCCACTCTCCACGGCCTCGAACAGCGCGGTCAGCCGGGCCCGGGCGACCTCGCCGCGCGGCCGGTCGAGCACCGCGGGCAGGAAGACGACGAGCCGCTCGAAGCGTTCGGGGCTCTCGGCGAGCAGCCGGCAGAGCGCGCCGGCACCGAGGCTGGCGCCGAAGGCCCGGGTGGCGCCGCCGAGGTCGGCGACCGCGCGCAGGTCACGGGCGAGGTCGAGGTAGCTCCACGGGCCGGGCGGCGCGTCGGAGCGGCCGTGCCCGCGGAACTGGAAGAACAGCTTGCGGCCCGTCACGCCGCTGCCGAACGGCCGGGTGGTGGCGATGCCGTTGCCCAGCCCGTGGGCGAACACCGTGACCGGGTCACCCGTGCCGGTGACGAGCTGCTCCAGGCGTACGCCGTGCGGCGTGGCGACCAGCTCGGTGTCCGGCTCCGGCAGGGCCGGCCGGCCGGTACGCGGGGCGCCCGGGCCCGGCCCCCAGGTGCGGGGCCCGCCGTCCGGCGGCGGAGGCCAGCGGAAACCCCTCACCAGAACCCTTTGCCGTCGCTCAGGTCGCGCAGCCCCACCCGGACGTCGAGCAGGTAGATCAGGCCGGCGGCGATGCCGATGAGCCCGAAGAGACTGATCGGGCCGAAGCCGAGCAGGGTCAGCACCAGGCAGACGGCGAGGATGCCGATCCAGCCGCCCTTGGGCAGGGTGCCGATGGCGGAGAAGGCGTCGGAACGCTGGGTGATGGCGTGCACCAGGGCGATGCCCTGCACGATCAACGCGAAGACGAGCAGGATCAGCTCGACCACGTAGCGAACATCGAAGGCGAAAAGCGGCGCGGCGTAGGCCATGCCGGCAAGCTTATGCCGGTGACCCCGGATACGTCCGACAGGACGCATCCGGGGTCACCGGCGGAACGAACTACTCGGCGGCCGGGCGGGTCCGCTTGGTGGCCCGGGGCAGCTTCGCCGACGGGGTGGCGGCCGGCTTCGCGGCGGCCTTGGTGGCCCGGGTCGTCGCCTTCTTCGCGGCGGCCGGCTTGGCCTCCAGCACCTCGGCCACGTCGGCCGGGGTCGGCACCTCTTCGGTGACGGCCGAGGTCGGCACCTCTTCGGTGACGGCCGGGGTCGGCGCGTCGGCGGTGACGGAGCGCACGGTAGCCGGCTTCGCGAGGGCCTCGGCCGGCTCGGTCCCGGCCTCGGTCGCCTCGATGTCGGCGTTCACCGTCTCGGCGGCCTCCAGCACGCCGGCCCCGACGACCCGCTCACCCCGGGCGACCAGCGCGACGTACGCGGCCTGCGCCCGCTCCTGCGCGGCCTGGGCGCCGGCGACCACCACGGCGGCGTTGCGGGTCGCCACCGCCCGGAGCCGGTCCAGGTCCGCGACCTCACGCAGCCGCTCCAGGTCGGCGACCTCGCGCAGCTTGTTCAGGTCGGCGGCCTCGCGGAGGCGCTTCAGGTCCAGCTCGGTGGGGACGGCCTTCTCGCGCAGGCTGCCGGCGGTCAGGTTCGCCGTACGCAGCGTGTCGTTGGCCTTCTGGCGCAGCTCGACGCCGGTGACGACGGCCTTGCCACCCAGGTCGGCGACGACCTTGGTGCCGAGGTCGGTCACCACGGCGGGGAGCTTGCGCAGCTGCTGGAGGGCGAGCTCGCCCGCGCCCGCGGCGGCGTAGATCGGGGCCGGGATGCGGTTGGTCTTCGGCTGGGTCATCACTTCTCCTCTTCGGCCGCGTCGGCGGCCTTTCGGGCCGCGTCGCGGGCGGCCTTCTTCTCGGGGGTGTCGGTCGGGGCGGGGGCGGGGCCGGCCTCGGTGACGGCGACCGACTCCAGAACGGCCTCGGTCGGGGTGCCCTCCGGTGTGGTGGGGCCCGTGGCGGCGAGGTTGGCCAGGTCGGGCGCCGCCTCGACGGGATCGGGCGTGCCCGCGCCAGGGGTGGCGTCGGCCCCGGCGGTGGGCGTCGCGCCGGTGGCCGCCGCGGTCGCCTCGGCGAGCCGCGCGTTCTCCCGGCGGAACGTCTCGTAGATCTGGGTGAGCGACTGCTTCTGCGCCATCGTCAGGTCGGGGTCGACGGAGATGGCCGCGAGCACGCCCTGGCCCTCCTTGTCGTCGAGCAGCCCGGCCCGCAGGTACATCGCCGGGGTGGAGACGCGCAGCGCGCTGGCCAGTTGCTGGAGCACCTCCGCGCTCGGCTTGCGCAGGCCGCGCTCGATCTGACTGAGGTACGGGTTGCTGACCCCCGCCTGCTCGGCGAGCTGTCGGAGCGAGATCTTCGCGTTGCGGCGCAGGTCGCGAATGAACCCGCCGACGTCGGGAAGGTCCTTACCAGTGGCCATGGCCCGACGCTAACGCGCCGCGCTAGCTCCTGCAAGCAAAGTGCTAGCCAGAGTTAGCGAGGTCTCATCCGCAGCCGCCCCCATGGTCAGGAGTCCGGGCGTCCGGGCCCGCCGCCCGGCGGCGGTGCGGACCGCGCACCGCCGCGTCGACGCGCGGCGATGCCCCGACGGAAGGCGCCGCACGCCCTCACCTCCTCGTGGTTGCGTCCCGGGTCGCCCGGTGCGTACCTTTCCGCGGTGACCAAGATCGAGGTGAACGGCGCCCTGCTCGCGTACGACGACACCGGCAGCGGCACACCCGTCGTCCTGCTGCACGCCGGCATCGCCGACCGCCGGATGTGGCGGGAGCAGGTCGGCCCGCTGGCCGCGCGGCACCGGGTGATCGCCCTCGACCTGCGCGGCTACGGGGACTCCGAGCTGCCGCCTACCCCGTTCGCCCACCACGACGACGTGGCCGGACTGCTCGACGCGCTCGACATCCCCCGGGCCGCCCTGGTCGGCTGCTCGTTCGGCGGCGCCGTCGCCATCGACACCGCGCTGGCCCACCCGGAGCGGGTGAGCGCGCTCGCCCTCCTCGGCACCGCCGCCTCGGGCCACGAATGGTCGGACGAGGCGAACGACCTCTGGGAGAGCCTGGTGGGCGAGGTCGACCCGGAGGACTTCGCCGCCAGCGCCGCCGGCGAGGTGCGCTTCTGGGTGGTGGGCCCGGGCCGCGAGCCCGCCGACGTCGACCCGGAGCTGCTCGCCTTCGCCCGCGAGATGGACCAGCGGGCGCTCGCCGCCGAGTTGGCGCTCAGCGCGGTCGACGTCGCCGAACTCGACCCGCCCGCGATCGCCCGCCTCGGCGAGCTGCGGATGCCCGTCCTGGTCGGCGCCGGCGCGGCCGACGTGCCCGACATCAGCCGCCTCGCCGACCGGATCGCCGCCGCGGCGCCCGACGCTGTCCGCCTGCCCGACGTGCCCGACGCCGGGCACCTGCTGCCGCTGGAGCGCCCCGCCCCGGTCAACGCCGCCCTGTTCGACTTCCTCCCCTGACACCGGCCGCCCGACGCCCCGGCCGAACGGGCACCCACCGGCGCCCACGGCCCCCGGGCGGGGGTGGCTACCAGAGGGGCCGGACGGCGCCGACCGGCAGGCCGCCGCCGAAGAGCGGCAGCTCGGCGTACTCGGTCAGCACCGGCGCGTCCAGCCCGAGGCGACGCAGGGCGGAGACCAGCACCGGCATCCGGGCGCGACCCGCGCCGTCGTCGATCTTGAGGGCGACCGCGCCGGCCCCGGGCACCGCCGCCGCGAGGACCCCCTCGGCGCCGATCTTGGCGAGCAGCCCGGGCACGCCCCGCATGAGCCGGCTGTCCTCGGCCCGGGTCCCGCCGACCAGGTCCGGATGGGCGCGCATCGCGTCGGCCACCGTCCGCGGCACGGAGCCGGGCTCCGCCGAGACGAGCCGGAGGTACGCCCCGGCGAGGCCGGTCAGCGAGACGGCGAGCACCGGGGCGCCGCAGCCGTCCACCCCGACCGCCGCAGCCGGCTCGCCCGTGAACTCCTCCACCGCGTCCCGCAGCCGCTGCTGCAACGGGTGCTCCGGGCGCCAGTACCCGTCGAGCGGCCAGCCGGCGGCCAGGCAGGTCAGCAGCATCCCGCTGTGCTTGCCGGAGCAGTTCATCTGCGTACGGGTGGGGCCGCCGCCGGCCCGCAGGACGGCCGTCCGCGCCTCGTCGCCCACGGGCAGGTCCGGCGGGCAGTGCAGGGCCGACTCGTCCAGCCCGGCGCGGGCGAGCAGCGCCCCGACCCGGGCCAGGTGGAACTCCTCCCCGGCGTGGCTGGCCGAGACCAGCGCCACGTCGGCGGGGTTGGCCAGCGTCAGCCCGGCGCGGAGCATCCCGACCGTCTGCATCGGCTTGTTGGACGAGCGCGGGAAGACCGGGGAGGTCACGTCCCCGGCGCCGGCCACCGTCTGCCCCGAGGCGTCGAGCACCACCACCGAGCCCCGGTGCACGCCCTCGACGAACCCCGACCGGACCACCTCGGCGAGCGGCGCGCCGCCCTCGTACGTCTTTCCCACAGGGTGGACGGTACCGGCACCTCCGGCAGCGGTCGGCGGGCGGGTGAGCAGGTCGTCGACGACCCGGTGTACAGCAGTGCCGGCCCGGGTTGCCGCTTACCGCCCGGCGGCCGGCACGCCGAGCAGTTCGCGCGCCTCGGCGGTGGTCAGCGGCGGCCGCTGGGCGAGCTGGGCGAAGCCGACCGCCCGGGCGACGAGCTGCATGTTGGACTCGACCGGGCGGCCCTTGGCGTAGGTCACCGTGTCCTCCATGCCGACCCGCAGGTGCCCACCCGCCGAGAGCGAGGCCAGCATGACCGGGATGGTGCTGCGGCCGATGCCGGTGGCCGAGAAGGTGGTGCCCTCGGGCAGGTCGCGCAGCGCCTGATGGGCGGCGACCAGGGCCGGGGTGGTGCCCGGCATGCCGCCCGGTACGCCCATCACGAAGTCGACGTGCACGTGCCCGCCGGCCGGCAGGCCGTACTTGCCGAGCAGCCGTTGCAGGGCCGTCAGGTGGCCGAGGTCGAAGATCTCGTACTCGGGCACGATGCCGCGCTCCTGCATGCGGGTGTGCAGGTCGACGATGAACTCCCACCGGTTGAGGAAGACGTCGTCGCCGAAGTTGAGGGTGCCCATCGTGCAGGAGGCCATGTCCGGCCCGGCGTCGAGCACGGCGAGCCGGTCGGCCTCCGGGTCGGTCACCGCGCCGCCCGAGGAGAGCTGCACGATCAGGTCGGTGGCCTCCCGCAGCGCCGCCACGGTCTCCCGCAGCCGGCCCTGGTCCAGGGTGGGCCTGGCCTCGCCGTCGCGGATGTGGACGTGGATCACGGCGGCGCCGAGCGCCTCGCACTCCTTGGCGGTCAGCAGCAGCTCGTCGAGCGTCACCGGCAGCGCCGGCACCTCGGCCTTGGCCGACTCCGCGCCGGTGGGGGCAACCGTGATCAACGTCCCTGTCGTCATGCCCGGATCCTAGACCGAGGCCAGCGAGCCAGTCGACCGGAACTTTTCCGGCCTCAGCCCAGCTAAACAGAGATTCTTTCGCCGACGGGCGGTCAGGCCGGATCGATCGCGGCGGCGGTCTCCCCCACCAGGAGGCGGGCGTCGTCGGCCACGTTGCGCTTGACCACGGCCAGCGCGACCTGGCCCAGCTCGTGGTGGTGCACGGCCGTGCCGACGAAGCCGACCGCCCGGCCGTCGAGGGTCACCGGCGTGCCGGCGACCGGCGGCTGGTCGGTGGTCACCCCGTCCAGGTGCAGCAGTACGAGCCGACGCGGCGGCCGGCCCATGTTGTGCACCCGGGCCACGGTCTCCTGGCCCCGGTAGCAGCCCTTGTCCAGATGCACGGCCGGGGCGACCAGGTCCACCTCGGCCGGGATGGTCCGGTGGTCGGTGTCCACCCCGACCCGGGGCCGTCGGGCGGCCACCCGCACCGCCTCGTACGCCCACAGCCCGGCGACCGGCACCCCGTTGCCCCGCAGCTGGGTGACCACCTGCTCCATCGCGGCCCGGGGCACCAGCAGGTCGACGCCGAGCGGGCCCCGGCGGGCCCAGCCGCCCACGGGCAGCGGGCGCACGTCGTACAGCGCGGTCGGCCGTGGCGGCAGCTCGCCGGAGCGGAACTTCGGACCCGGCACCGCGACCACGTCGGGCGCGGCCAGCCCGGTCACGCCGAGCGTCTCCACCGCGGCGGGCGCCTCCGGCCCGACCAGGGAGAGCAGCGCGTGCTCGGGCGTCACGTCGCGCGGCTCGACCTTGCTGAAGAACCGCATCCGCTCCAGGTACGCCAGCAGGGCCGTGGTGGCGCCCGGCTCGGTGTCGAGCCAGGTGGTGATGCCGTCCTCGGCGACCATCGCGTGTTGCTCGACGTGCCCGTGCGGGGAGAGCACCAGCAGCTCGGTGCCCTGGCCGGCGCCGAGCTGCGCGAGGTGCTGGCTGGTGAGGGTGTGCAGCCAGCCGATCCGCTCCTCGCCCGGCACCGCGACGACGCCCCGGTGCGACCGGTCGACCAGGCCGACCGCCGTGTCGAGGGTGCGCTGCTCGCGCATCGGGTCGCCGTAGTGCGCCGCCACGCCCCGCACGCCGGCCGCCGCGTGCGCCGGCTCGGGCTGGTCCCGGCTGGCCTCGTCGATGCTCTCGACGCTCACCGCACCCGCGATGTCGATCATTTCCGGTCCCCGTTCTCGCAGCGGACGCAGACGCCGAAGAACGAGACGTGGCCGATGTCCACCCAGAACCCCCGCTGGCTCGCCAACTGGTCGGCCAGCGGGCGCAGCAGCTCCGGATCGATCTCGTCGATCGCGCCGCAGTCCCGGCAGACAAGGTGGACGTGCTGGTCCTCGCCGGCCGCGTGGTAGGTCGGCGAGCCGTGCGAGAGGTGGGTGTGGGTGACCAGGCCGAGCCGTTCCAGCAGCTCCAGCGTGCGGTAGATGGTGGTGATGTTGACCCCTGCGGCCACCTCCCGGACGGCTGTGTGCACCTGCTCCGGGGTGGCGTGCCCCAGCTCCAGCACGGCCTGGAGAATCAACTGCCGTTGCGCCGTCAGCCGTAGCCCACGGGCGCGGAGCATTTCCGCGAGGGAGGATTCGGACACCGTCCGATCATAGTTCGCCGCGCCCGCGCGCCGCCGGTGTCGACCGGTCCGCCGCTAGGCTCGGCGGTCATGGTGGCGTCGAGGATCGCCGTGCCGGGGCGCGGGCTGGTGCCGCCCGGGGAGCCGGTGCTGCGCGGCGACGACCGGGGCGTGCTGCACGGCGACGGGCTCTTCGAGACGATGCACCTGCGCCACGGGCGGCCGTGGCTGCCCGACGCGCACCTGGCCCGGCTCGCCCGGGCGGCGGCGGCCGTCGAGCTGACGCTGCCCGCCGCCGACGTGCTGGCCGAGCTGCTGGACGCCGTCCGCGCCGGCTGGCCCGCCGAGGTGGAGGGGGCGCTGCGGCTGGTCTGCACCCGGGGCCCGGAGGGCGGCCCGTCCACCGGCTACGCCATGCTGGGTGAGGTGCCGGCGGCGGTCCGGGCGGCACGCCGGGACGGGATCACCGTGGCGACCCTGCCGCTCGGCGTCGCGGCGCGGGCCCGCGCCGAACTCGACTGGCTGCCGGCCGGGGTCAAGTCCACCTCGTACGCGGTGAGCACCGCCGCCCGCCGCTGGGCCGCCCGTGCCGGCGTGGACGACGCGCTCTGGGTCTCCTCCGACGAGTACGCGCTGGAGGGGCCCACGGCCAGCCTGGTCTGGCTGACCGGTGACACCCTCCGCACGGTGCCCGCCGCCGAGACCGGCATCCTGCCGGGCGTGACCGCCGCCTGGCTCCTCGCGCACGCCCACGAGCTGGGTCTGCGCGCCGAGGAGCGCCTGGTCACCCCGGCCGAGCTGCGTACCGCCGACGGCGTCTGGCTCAGCTCGTCCGTCCGTGGCCTCGCGGAGATCCGCACCCTGGACGCCGTCCCGCTGCGCCGCTGCGCGCGTACCCCCGCCCTCCAGGCGCTCCTGGGCTTTCCCCGCCCGTGACGCCGGGGAGGGTCAGCCGGCCACCCGGGTGAGGCGGGCGGAGAGGTGGGGGGAGAGGGAATGGCCCACGGCCGCCATCTCCTGGGCGTAGAGCAGGGCGCCCTCGACGATGCCGAAGAGGCGGTGACCGGCGGTGACCTCCTTGGCGGTCGCCGTGCGGACCACCGCGTCGGTGACGAACTCGATCTGCGTGCCCTTGCGCTTGCCGATGTGCAGCTCCATCACCCCGGTCGGCACGGTCATCAGCGCTTCCAGCTCGTCGGTGACCCGGTCGCCGTCCAGCACCGGCCGCCACCAGCCGACCTCGCGACCCGCCGGGCGGACCGGGCGGCTCTGCTCGTCGAGGAGCCAGGCGCGGGACTCGTAGAACAGGAACGGCCGGCCGTCGTGGCTGATCCGGATCTCCTGCGCGAAGTCGAAGTCCTCGATGGTGGGGAAGCCGCCCCGTCCCCGGCCGCGCCACACCCCGACGTACGGCAGCAGGCCGTCCAGCGTGGGGTGCAGCTTCGGGCCGACGCGCAGGTCGTGGCTCTCCTCGTAGGGGTACGGGTCGACCGGCGGCGCGTTCAGCCACGGCGGTGGCTGCAGGGGGTTCTCGTCGCTCACCAGCGTCCTCTCGATATGCGTACGGCCAGGTAGACCAGGCCACCGGCGAGCGCGCCCAGGCCGGCGACCAGCAGGCTGACGAACCCGATCTCGGTAACCATCGTGACCATCCTATGCTGGGCCCCATGGCCCGCACTCTCGTCGTCAAGGCCACCGCCGGCGCGGACGCCCCGGAGCGGTGCGCGCAGGCATTCACCGTCGCCGCCACCGCGGCCGCCGCCAACCTGCACGTGTCGCTCTGGCTGACCGGGGAGTCGACCTGGTTCGCGCTGCCCGGCCGCGCCCAGGAGTTCGAGTTGCCGCACTCGGCCCCGCTCGCCGAGCTGCTGCACGTGATCCTGACCACCGGCACGGTGACCGCCTGCACGCAGTGCGCGGCGCGGCGGGACATCGGGCCGGACGACGTGCTGCCGGGCGTCCGCATCGCCGGTGCCGCGGTCTTCGTCGAGGAGGCGACGGCCGAAGGGGCCCAGGCCCTGGTCTACTGAGCGCCGCCCCGCCGATACCGGCCCGACGGGTCGGGCAAATGCCTACGATTCGGGTGTGACCGAGGCGACGGAGCGATTCTTCGAATCACTGCCGGCGCGCGCCCCGGACGTGCTGGTCAGTCCGGTCAGCGGGACGATGCAGATCGACCTCGCGGAGGGCGGCCAGACGGTGCACTGGCTGGTCCACCTACGTCCGGGCGAGGTCGAGGTGAGCCGCAACCGGGGGCCCGCCGACGCGATCTGGTACACCAGCGCGGATTTGTTCGACCGGCTCGTCACCGGCCGGGCCCAGGCGATCTCGTCGGTGCTGCGCAACGAGAGCAGCTTCAGCGGCGACGTCGTGCTCTTCCTGCTGTTCCACCGGTTCTTCCCCGACCCGCCCGGCACCCGGGACCCCCGCGCCGTCGCCCGCGAACAGGCCGGGCGGCTGCGGTGAAGCAACTGGTCAGCATCCTGGACGGCAACACCTTCCTGGTCAGCGACAACCGCGGTGACATCGAGCCGTCCCTCGACTTCCCGACGGGGCTCTTCTCGTTCGACACCCGGCACCTCTCCACCTGGCTGCTGACCCTCGACGGCGAACGGCTGCACGCCCTCTCCGTCGACACCGCGGAGTCCTTCCACACCCGCTTCTTCCTCGTCCCCGGCGAGCCGACGCACTACCTGGACGCGAAGGTCTCGATGATCCGGAGCCGGGCCATCGGCAGCAGCTTCGAGGAGGAACTGACGCTGCTGAACCACTCCGGGGAGGAGATGGAGTTCGTCGTCCACCTCGACATGGCCGCCGACTTCGCGGACCTGTTCGAGATCAAGCACGTCCGGCGCAAGAGGGGCCACACCACCGCCACCGTCGGCGAGAACGAGCTGCGCCTGGCCTACCGCCGGGAGGGGTTCCACCGCGAGACGGTCATCAGCACCAGCGCGCCCGCGCACATCGAGGTCTCCGGCATGACCTACCGGATCCGGATCGGCCCGCGCGGCGAGTGGACGACCCGGCTGCACGTGTCGACCGTCGTCTACGGCGCGCGCGGCGAGGACATCCGGGCCAACCTGCCGCAGTACGGGGGCAGCCGCGGCCCGGACGCGATCCGGGCCGAGCAGGACGAGCTCATCGCCCGGGCACCGAAGCTCGGCTGCGACTGCCAGCCGCTGGCCGGGGCGTACCGGCAGAGCCTCAACGACCTGGCGGCGCTGCGCTACGAGTCGATCACCCTCGGCGTACGCCTGGTGGCCGCCGGCCTGCCGTGGTTCATGACCCTGTTCGGCCGGGACAGCATCATCACCTCGCTCCAGCTGGTGCCCTTCCTGCCGGAGCTGATCCCGCCGACCCTCATGATGCTGGCCGGCCTCCAGGGGCACCGGATCGACGACTTCCGGGACGAGGAGCCGGGCAAGATCCTGCACGAGCTGCGCTACGGCGAGACGGCGGGCTTCGAGGAACAGCCCCACTCGCCGTACTACGGCTCGGCCGACTCGACGCCGCTGTTCGTCATCCTGCTCGACGAGTACGAGCGGTGGACCGGCGACGACAAGCTGGTCCGGGGCCTGGAGGCACAGGCCCGGGCCGCCCTCGCCTGGATCGACACGTACGGGGACCTGCTCGGCACCGGCCACCTCTGGTACCAGACCCGCAACCCGGACACCGGGTTGGCGAACCAGTGCTGGAAGGACTCCTGGGACGCGATCTCGTACCGCGACGGCCGGTTCCCCGGCTTCCCCCGCGCCACCTGCGAACTTCAGGGCTACGCGTACGACGCGAAGATCCGCGGGGCCCGACTGGCCCGGAAGTTCTGGGGCGACCCCACGTACGCCGACCGGCTGGAGCGGGAGGCGGCCGAGCTGAAGATGCGGTTCAACCGGGACTTCTGGATTCCGGAGCGGGAGTACTACGCGCTCGCCCTGGACGCCGACGGCCGGCAGGTGGACGCCCTCACCTCCAACATCGGGCACCTGCTGTGGAGCGGCATCGTCGACGAGTCGCGGGCCGGCCGGATCGCCGAGCACCTGCTGGGGCCGCGGCTCTACTCCGGTTGGGGCGTCCGGACCCTCGCCGACGACCAGGGGCGGTACAACCCCGTCGGCTACCACGTCGGGACGGTCTGGCCGTTCGACAACTCGATCATCGCCTGGGGGCTGTGGCGGTACGGCTTCCGCAAGGAGGCCGGGCAGATCTGCGACGCGATGCTGGCCGCGTCCCGGTACTTCGACGGGCGGCTGCCCGAGGCCTTCGCCGGCTACGAGCGGGCCCTCACCGACTACCCGGTGGAGTACCCCACCGCGTGCAGCCCGCAGGCCTGGTCGGCGGGCACGCCGCTGCTGCTGCTCCGGGTGATGCTGGGGCTGGAGCCGCAGGGCGACCACCTGATCATCGATCCCGCCGTGCCGGAGGGGATGGGACGGGTCGAGCTGCTCGACATCCCCGGCCGCTGGGGCCAGGTCGACGCCCTGGGCCGCAGCCGCACCCCGCACGACCACCCGCGCAGCCGCTGACCCGCTCGCTCCTCAGGCGGGGCAGCCGGTGTTGACCGAGACGACGACCTGGTCGCCCGAGAGGTCGGCGACGACGGTGACCGGGCCACGGCGGTAGGCGTACGCCTGCGAGTCGTCCAGCACCGGGAGGCGGGTGACAGGGGCCAGGGCGGCGGCCGGGGATGCGGGGGCCGGAACGCCGACGGAGCGCACGGAGCGGGCGGTGCCACCGCCGCCGGGGCAGGGCGCGGTGACCACCCGTTCAGGGGCTTGACCGGCCGGAGCCCCGAGGGCCCGGAGCGCCTCCCCGAGGGCGTCCCCCTCCGCACCGGCGGCATCGGCCGCGGGTACGTCGTAGCCGTCGCCCACCGGCCGGCAGCCGGTGTCGACGGTCAGCCGGACCCGGCCGTCACCCGCGATCCCGCCGGAGACGGTGACGAACTCGCCCGCGTCGCCGCGCAACCGGGCGCCGTCCTCCGCCGTCAGCCGGACCCCGGCCCGCCAGTCCGCCGGCAGCCGGTCGGCGACCCGCTCCAGCAGCGTCGCCTCCCCGCCGGCCGCGACGAAGACGTCCACCCCACGCGACAGCTCCGCGCCGTCGGCGAACGGGGTGACGCGGCAGCCCCGGTCGACCTCGGGCGGAGTCAGCACGGCGGTGTCGCCGGCCGCCGCGACCAGCGCGCCTATCGCGCGGTCGACGACGGAACCGGCCTCGGTCAGGGTGCGCTGCTCCCGGACCGTCGGCGGATCGTTGCGCACCGACGTCCAGGTCAGCACCGCCAGCAGCACCGCCCACGCCACCGTGGCGGCGAGCAGCCAGCGCCACCGCCGCCCGGAGGACGTCGGCCGACCGGGACCGGTAGGCGGGGCCTGCCCCGCCGCTTCCACGCCGTTCACGGGGGTCATCGTGTCACGCCGGTCGGCCTGACCCGGAGACGGTCGTGGCCCGCCACCTGGGAAGGCGACGGGCCACGGGCCGATCAGAGCGTGGGGGTCAGGAGGCGACCGTGACGGCGACCTCGTTGATGCCCCGGGCGGCGGTCACGGCGGTGTCACCGTTGCCGTGCCGGGAGAGCGCCCGCAGGGTCCAGGCACCCGGCGCGGCGAAGAACCGGAACTGGCCGGCCGGCGAGGTCACCACCTCGGCGGTGAACTCGCCGGTCGAGTCGAGCAGCCGGACGTACGCGCCCGGAACGGCCTCGCCCGCGTCGGACCGGACGACGCCGGTGATCACGGTTTCCTTCTCCAGGTCCAGGCTCGCGGGCAGCGGGGCGGCCTGGTCGGGGGCTGCGCAGCCGGCAGCGGTGGGTGCGGTCATGGCTCAGGCCTCCCCGGGCTCGTCGCCGAGCGCGACCGGCACGCCGACCAGCGAGCCGTACTCGGTCCAGGATCCGTCGTAGTTCTTCACGTTGCGGTGGCCGAGCAGCTCCTGGAGCACGAACCACGAGTGCGAGGAACGCTCGCCGATCCGGCAGTACGCGATGGTCTCGCGGCTGTCGTCCAGCCCGGCGTCGGCGTAGATCTTGCGCAGCTCGTCGTCGGACTTGAAGGTGCCGTCCTCGTTGGCCGCCTTGGACCACGGCACGCTGATCGCCGTGGGGATGTGCCCGGCCCGCTGCGCCTGCTCCTGCGGCAGGTGGGCGGGGGCGAGCAGCCGGCCGGCGAACTCGTCGGGGCTGCGTACGTCGACCAGGTTCTTGGTGCCGATGGCGGCCACGACCTCGTCGCGGAAGGCCCGGATCGAGGTGTCCGGCTCCTGCGCCACGTACTGCGTCGCCGGGCGGGTCACCGCGTCGCGGACCAGTGGACGGGCGTCGAGCTCCCACTTCTTGCGACCGCCGTCGAGCAGCTTCACGTCGCGGTGGCCGTAGAGCTTGAAGTACCAGTACGCGTACGCGGCGAACCAGTTGTTGTTGCCGCCGTAGAGGATGACGGTGTCGTCGTTGCTGATGCCCCGCTCGGAGAGCAGCGCCTCGAACTGGCTCTTGTTGACGAAGTCCCGGCGCACCTGGTCCTGGAGGTCGGTCTTCCAGTCCAGCTTGATGGCGCCGGCGATGTGGCCGGTGTCGTAGGCCGAGGTGTCCTCGTCGACCTCGACGAAGACGACGCCCGGGGCGTCGAGGTTCTTCTCGGCCCATTCGGCCGAGACGAGTGCGGTGTCGCGACTCATCAGATCACTCCCTGGTGAGGATGAATGGTGAACCAGCACGAGGGCATCGAAAGTCATGACGATCGCACCACGCGCGGGATCCACCGTATGGACGGATCACGGGTTCGTGCGACGGCGCCGCTGCCGGGCGTTGAAAGAGAGCACGGGAGAAGAAAAAAGCCCCTGCGTGCCGGTGGCCGCTAGGCGGCCGAGGACAGCCCCGCCGTCAGATGACGGGGCGACACAGGCAGGTGGCCACGCGGCACAGGTCGACCGCGCGCCGTTTGGTGAGGAGCGTCCCCATGAGCAGGGAGCCTACCAGCCGGGCGCGGGGACACCAGCGGGCCGACCAGCATCCGGGACGCGCTGCGGCGCCCGCCTCCGCGCCCGTCGGATCAGCCGGCGGCGGAGTTGATCGGCACGTTCCTCGCGTCCGCGGTGACGGCCAGCCCCTCGGGCAGCGGCCGGACCTCCCGGACGGCGAGCTGGAACGGCAGCTCGGGCAGGGGCACGTCGATGGAGATGCTGCGGGCGTAGTTGTTCAGCAGGGTCCGGGCCAGCGGCAGGTTCGGCAGGCCGTCGGCGTTCAGGTCGTTGAAGCGCAGCGCCACCTGCCCCTCCTTGCCGACCGTGATCTCGGCGGTGCCGGTCACGGTGAGCCGCTGGCCGAGGATGTCGACCGGGGCGGTGACGGCCAGCCGGCCGTTCTGCTCGCCGAGGGTCAGCCCCGGCCGGTCGAGCAGCTTGGCGAGGCTGTCGTAGCTGATGGTGCCCGTCCCGTCGACCGTCTCGGCGACCACGTCGCCCTGCCCCGAACGGATGGTGTCGAGCGAGGCGCGCACGTTGCGGGCGTCCACGTCGAGCTTCGGCAGCGCGACCGCGTCGCCCCGCACCGAACCCTGCACGTCGCGCAGCGCGATGGAGATGCGCTCGTAGCGGCCGTCGAGCACCTGGGTGAGGAACGGGACCCCGCCGACCTCCACCTCCGGCGGCGAGGACTGTGCCCCCTGCTTGGCGATCTCCTGCCGGACCTGGTCGGCGATGGCCCGCTCGGCCACCCCGACGGCGATCCGGTCGGCCACCACGATCAGGCCGCCCAGGACCAGCAGCAGCACGACGAGGGTGATGAGCACCTTGCGCCCGCGTCGCCGGGGCCGCTCCTCGTACGTGTCGTCGTGCGCCACGCCGCCTCCTGTCGTCAGTGCCGGGGGTGCCGCGGAGCGGCCCACCGGTGGTACCCGATCGGGGAAAAGCTCAATCGCCGCGTCAGAGAACGAGCTTGCACATGGCGTACGCGGCCGGCGCGGCCAGGGCGAAGCCACCGAGTGGCCCCTGCATGTGCCGGGCCACCCACATGGTCGGCGGCTCGCCCGCCATCAGCCGGCCCGCCTCGGCGTACCCGACGGCGAGGTCGGCCAGCACGGCGGTGACCGCCGCGACCAGCCCGATGATCGCGGCGCGGGTCGGGGTGAAGGGCGTCACCAGATAGCTGCCGAGAAGGGCGCTGACCAGCGTGCCGACCATCGCGCCGGCGACCACGCCGGCCGCGCCCCGGGGCACCTGGGGGGCCAGCCGCGGCCACGGCGCGAACGCGTCGGTCAGCCGGGCGACGGTGAGCGCGACCGCGCTGGCGGTGAGGCACACCGTGATGGCCTGGGTGCCCGCCGGGATCCGGCTGAGCACGATCAGGGTGGCGAAGGCGACGACGCCGACCACGATCAGCAGGGTGCTGCCGAGCGAGTCGGTCACCCGCACCCGGTCGACCCGCCGGACGAGCTGGCCGAGCACCCCGAGGGCGAAGCCGCCCGCCGCGACGTAGCCCAGCGGCGCCAGGCCGGCGACCTCCGCCTGCACGGCCGCGGTGTCGGCCGCCACCGCGGCGCCGACGCTGACCGCGGCCACCAGCAGCAGCGCGGGCGGCCGCATGGCCATCGTCCAGGCCAGTACGAAGAGCAACTGCACGCCGAAGATGACGAACGCGAAGGGCAGCCGGTGCCCCGGGCCGGAGGTCTGCGCCCCGAGCACCAGACCGACCCCGAGCAGCGCGGCGAACCCGGCGACGGTCAGCGCGAGCGGGCGGCGCACCTCGACCGGCTCGACCGGTTCCTCGTCCGGCTCGTCGTCCGGTTCGTCGTCGGGCCGGCGGGCGGGCTCGCCGGCCCGCCGGGCGCGACGCGGGCCGCTGCGCTCCCGGCGCTCGCCGTCGTCGTCGGGGGCCGGCCCGGTGCGCGGCGCCGGCGGCTGGCCACGGGACGGGCCGGACGGCCCGGGGCGGGGCCCGTCGGGCCACTGGTCGCGGCCGGTCTCGGGCGAGCTGGAGGGAAACACGCCCCGATCGTGCCAGACCCGCCGGCCGGCGCGGGGGTCACGGTTTCGGCAACGTTAAAACCTGGGGCACGATCAGGGGCAAGCCGGGCAAACGGGAAAGGACGCGAAGGTGCGACCGGGGCGATCGGTTACGCTCAAGCCGTTACCCGCCCCGTCAGCGACGCCGGGACCCACGCAAGTTCATCAGCGTCACACCCCGCCACGGAGTGCGCTGGTCGCGCGCGGCCGACGGCCGCCGGGACGGAGGTGATCGTGGAGATCCTGCTGCTGGTGACCGCGCGCGCAGGCGAACCATCCGCAGTGCTGCCGGCGCTCGACCTGCTGCCGCACTCGGTCCGCACCGCGCCACGCGACGTCCGCACCCTGGTCGCGGGCCCCAGTCCGGACGCGGTGCTGGTCGACGCCCGCTCCGAGCTGAGCGAGGCACGGGCGACCTGCCGGATGCTGCACGCCACCGGGCTCGGGGTGCCGCTGGTCGCGGTGGTCACCGAGGCCGGCCTGATCGCGCTCAACGCCGACTGGGGCGTCGACGACGTCATCCTCGCCGCCGCCGGCCCGGCCGAGGTGGAGGCCCGGCTGCGGCTCGCCGTCGGGCGGCTGAGCAACGCCACCTCCGGGGCCGGCGGCTCGATCCGCGCCGGCGAGCTGACGATCGACCCGGACACCTACGCCGCGAAGCTCAAGGGCCGGCCGCTCGACCTCACCTACAAGGAGTTCGAGCTGCTGAAGTTCCTGGCCCAGCACCCGGGCCGGGTGTTCACCCGGGACCAGCTCCTGCGCGAGGTGTGGGGCTACGACTACTTCGGCGGCACCCGCACCGTCGACGTGCACGTCCGGCGGCTGCGCGCCAAGCTCGGCTCCGAGTACGAGTCGATGATCGGCACGGTGCGGCAGGTGGGTTACAAGTTCGTCGTACCGCCCTCGCGGTCCCTGCCGGAGAGCGAGCACGTGCCCCTGCCGGTCTGAACTTCCCCGTTCCTTCGCGGGCGGTTTCGCATATGCCCCTTTTGCACACCTCGTCGGTTCTATTCTGACTGCCGGGTTTGCGACGAAAAGGGGGCGACGGGGTGCGCATCGACCACGGGGGCGGCGACGGATCGACACGAACGGGCCCACTGATCCGGGATCCCTCGGCAGTGCGCACCATCGGCCTCGTCACGGTGGTGGTCGCCGCGCTGCTCGGTTCCGCGTACGCCCTCGGGCGCAGCCTGGTCCCCGACCCGCCGACGTCCCGGTCCAACGTGCCCACCAGCGCCACCGGCCCGCACTACGCCGACCAGCCCCCGACGGAGGAGGCTCCGCGCCACACCCCGGCGGGCGAGCCGAGCACCAGCCCCGCGGAGGCCGGGCAGGACGGCGGCGCCAGCCCCGACGGCACGCCCTCGCCGGGACCGGCCGACGGGCCGTTCGGCACGCAGACCACCAGCGGTACCTCGCTGGTCGCGCTGACCTTCGACGACGGGCCGGACCCGCTGTACACGCCGCAGGTGCTCGCCCTGCTCCGCGCGCACCAGGTGCGGGCCACCTTCTGCGTGGTCGGCGAGAACGCGCAGCGCCACCCGGATCTGATCCGGGCCATCGTGGCCGACGGGCACGCCCTGTGCAACCACAGCTGGAACCACGACGTCAACCTCGGCCGGCGGTCGCCGGCCGTCATCCGGGCGGACCTGCTGCGCACCAGCGAGGCGATCCGGGCGGCGGTGCCCGACGTGCCGATCGCGTACTACCGGCAGCCCGGCGGCGCGTGGACGGGCCAGGTGGTGTCGGTGTCCCACGAGCTCGGCATGACGCCGCTGCACTGGACCGTGGACCCGGAGGACTGGGAGGTGCCGGGAGCCGGCCGGATCGCGGCGACGGTCGTGGCGGGTGTCGTACCCGGGTCGGTCGTGCTGCTGCACGACGCCGGCGGCAACCGGCAGGGCACCGTGGACGCCCTGCACCGCATCCTGCCCGAGCTGACCAGCCGGTTCGAGGTGGAGGCGCTGCCCCACGGGGCGACGTGAGCCGGCCGGCGGACGGCCCGACCACGGGCGTCCGGCGCGGGCGACCCCCACACCGCCCGGCGGCCGACCGAGCGCGACGGCGCCGGGCATCGACCGGACTACGGTGACGTCATGAGCAACCCCGAAGCGAACAGCGTCCGGGTGACCCGGGCCGACCGCCTCAGCCCCACGGAGATCGCCGACGTGACGACCCTGGCACGGGTCGCCGGCGACGCGGACGGGGCAGACCCGTTCGACGAGCACGTCCTGCTCCGGCTGCGCGACCCGGACGCGCCCGCGGTGCACCTGACCGCCCGGGCGGACGACGGCACACTGACCGGGTACGCGCACCTGGACACCACCGACCCCGGCGCGGGAATCGGGGTGGAGTTGGTGGTGCACCCGGCGCACCGGCGGCGCGGGACGGGCCGGGCACTGGCCCGGGGCGTCCTGGCGGCGGCCGACGGCCCGCTGCGGGCCTGGGCGCACGGCGACCACCCCTCGGCCGCCGCGCTCGGCGTCGACCTGGGCCTGCGCCGGGCCCGGGTGCTCTGGCAGCTGCGCCGGCCGCTGACCGCCCCGATCCCCGACCATCCGTTGCCGGACGGGGTGACGCTGCGCGCGTTCCGGCCCGGCGCCGACGACGAGGAGTGGCTGGCGCTCAACGCGCGGGCCTTCGCCGAGCACCCGGAACAGGGTCGCTGGTCCCCCGCCGACCTGCGGGTACGCCTCGCCGAGCCGTGGTTCGACCCGGAGGGCTTCCTGCTCGCCGTCGACGGGTCCACCGGCCGGCTGCTCGGCTTCCACTGGACGAAGGTCCACGAGCGACCCGGCTCGGCCCGGATCGGCGAGGTCTACGTCCTCGGCGTGGACCCGTCGGCCCACCGCGGCGGGCTGGGACGGGCGTTGACCGCGGCCGGCCTGGCGTACCTGCGGGACCGGCGGGACCTGGACCGGGTCATGCTCTACGTCGACGAGTCGAACGCCGCCGCGGTGGCGCTCTACGAACGGCTCGGCTTCGCCCGCTGGTCGGCGCACGTCAACTACCAGTCAGCCTGACGTCGGCGCGGGCCCGGGCCACGACGACCCGGGCCCGCGCCGCGCGCCGCCCGGGAAAATCCCCATACTTCCGACAGCGGCACCCGGGTTCACTTAACGGACAACTCGCCCTCAGCGAGCGGTCACCTGCCCTGCCGCACCTGTTCACTCCACGTTCACTTCCGACCGGCGAACCGGCTACCTGGCGCTCCTAACTTTTAAGTCAGCCGGTGAGCGCCGGTACCCCGGGCCCAAATCCGGGGGCGAAGTCAGACGTGAAGGGAAACCTCTCAGGTGAAGCTCCAGCGGCACGGCACCCTCGCCTGCCTCGCTCTTACCGCGACGCTCGCTCTCAGCGCATGCGGCTCGGACAACAACGAGCCCGCGAGCAGCGCCTCCGCCTCCGGGTCGGCCGCCGCCGACTGCGCCACCGGCACGCTGAACGCCCAGGGCTCGTCGGCGCAGAAGAACGCGATGGACGAGTGGATCAAGGCGTACCAGCAGAAGTGCTCCGGAGCGAAGATCAACTATGAGCCCTCCGGCTCGGGCGCCGGCATCCAGGCCTTCATCGCCGGCACCGCCGACTTCGCCGGCTCGGACTCCGCCCTCAAGGAGGAGGAGCAGCCGCAGGCCAACGCCAAGTGCGTCGGCGGCGCCGCGATCAACCTGCCGATGGTGATCGGCCCGGTCGCCATCGCCTACAACGTCAGCGGCGTGGACAACCTCCAGCTCAAGCCGGCCACCCTGGCGAAGATCTTCGCCGGCAAGGTGACCAAGTGGGACGACCCGGCGATCAAGGCCGACAACCCGGACGCCAAGCTGCCGTCGACCACCATCAACGCGGTGCACCGCTCGGACTCCTCCGGCACCACCGACAACTTCACCGACTTTCTCACCAAGACCGCCGCGGCCGACTGGACCTTCGGCAAGGCCAAGGAGTGGAAGGCCCCGGGCGGCACCGGCGCGGCGAAGTCCGACGGCATGGCCAGCGCCATCAAGGGCCAGGACGGCACCATCGGTTACGTCGAGTGGTCGTACGCCGAGAACGGCGGCCTGAAGACCGCGAAGGTCGGCAACGGCGCGGGCGAGTTCGCCGAGCTGACCGCCGAGTCGGCCGGCAAGACCATCGCCGGCGCCGAGGTGGTCGGCCAGGGCGACGACCTCAAGATGAAGATCGACTACAACACCAAGGAGGCCGGGGCCTACCCGATCGTCCTGGTGACCTACGAGATCGTCTGCACCAAGGGCCTCGCCGCCGACAAGCTCCCGCTGGTCAAGGGCTTCCTCGGCCACGCCGCGAGCACCGCCGGCCAGGCCGACCTGACCGAGCTGGGCTACGCCCCGCTGCCCGAGACGGTCCGCGCCAAGGTCGAGGCCGCGGTCAAGAACCTCGCCTGAGCCGCCGCACCGACACCGACACCACCACCTCAACCCGAAGCGAGCGAGCAGATGGGTGAAACCCCTCACCGCTCGGCCCACGCCGGCACCGGCGGGACGCGCGTGACCGAAGGTCACGACCGGCCCGCCGGTGCCTCGGCGCGTCCGGCCGAGGCACCAGTCAGCACCCGTACGCCGGGCGGAGCCGGCCTGGGCGGCGGCGGCGCGCTGCCCCGGGCCCGGGCGTTCGGCGCCGAACGGGCCTTCCGCGCCCTCACCCTCGCCGCCGGCACCGCCGTCCTCGTCGTCATCGCGGCGATCGCGGTCTTCCTCGTCGCCAAGGCGGTGCCGGCGCTGCGGGCCAACACCGAGAGCTTCTGGAGCTTCGAGGGCTGGTTCCCGAACGACGCGGAGCCCAAGTTCGGCATCGGGGCGCTCGCCTTCGGCACCGTGCTCAGCTCCGCGCTGGCCCTGCTCATCGCGGTGCCGGTGGCCCTGGGCATCGCGCTCTACCTGTCCCACTACGCGCCGCGCCGGCTCGGCACCACGCTGGGCTTCCTGATCGACCTGCTGGCCGCGGTGCCCAGCGTGGTCTTCGGCCTCTGGGGCCGCGACGTCTTCATCAACCCGGTGCGGGACTTCTCCGCCTGGCTGAACACGCACTTCGGTTGGATCCCGATCTTCGGCGGCGACGGCCCGTTCGGGAAGTCCATCATGCTGGGCGCCCTGGTCCTGGCGATCATGGTGCTGCCGATCATCACCTCGCTCTCCCGCGAGGTGTTCACGCAGACCCCGACCGCGAACGAGGAGGCGGCCCTCGCCCTCGGCGCGACCCGCTGGGAGATGATCCGCACCGCGGTGCTGCCGTACGGCCGCCCCGGCATCGTCGCCGCGGTGATGCTCGGCCTGGGCCGGGCGCTCGGCGAGACCATCGCCCTGGCGATGACCCTCGGCATCACCTTCAACATCTCGTTCAACCTCATCGAGAGCGGCGGCAACACCATCGCCGCCAACATCGCCAACACGTTCGGCGAGGCGAACGACACGGGACGGGGCGCGCTGATCGCCTCGGGCCTCGTGCTCTTCGCCATCACGCTGATCGTCAACATCACGGCGCGGGCGATCATCCACCGCCGCCGGGAGTTCACGGAGTCGGCCGCATGACAACCACCGTCACGTCGCACCGCACCCGTCCGCCGGCCCAGCCGCCCACGCTGCGGGCCCGGCGCCTGCCTAGGTACGCCGCGCCGGCCATCGGGGCAGCCGCCCTGCTGGTCGCCGCCGCGTTCGTGTACGGCACCGGCACCGGCGGCCCGGTGCTGGTCGTGGTGGTCGCCGCGCTGCTCTACCTGGCCGGCCTGTTCGCCGCCGCCAACAAGGTCGAGGGGCGGCGGTCGGCCCGCAACCGCAGTTGGAGCGCGCTGATCCACTCCGCGTTCGTGCTGGCCGTCCTGCCGCTGGCCTCGGTGGTCTGGACGCTGGTCAGCAAGGGCGCCGAGCGCCTGGACGCCGACTTCTTCCTCACCTCGATGAACAACATCGGCGCGCGGGACCCGAACGGCGGCGCGTACCACGCGATCGTCGGCACGCTCCAGCAGGTCGGCATCGCCGCCCTGATCACCGTCCCGCTCGGCATCCTCTGCGCGATCTACATCGTCGAGTACGGTCGGGGCCGGTTCGCCGCCGCGATCCGGTTCTTCGTCGACGTGATGACGGGCATCCCGTCCATCGTCGCCGGCCTGTTCGTGCTGGCGTTCTGGGTGCTGATCGTCTCGCCGTGGTTCAACGACGGGCGGCCCAGCTTCTCCGGCTTCGCCGCCGCGCTCGCGCTGAGCGTGCTGATGCTGCCCACCGTGGTCCGCTCCACCGAGGAGATGCTGCGTCTCGTCCCGGCGCCGCTGCGCGAGGGGGCGTACGCCCTCGGCGTGCCGAAGTGGAAGACCATCCTGCGGGTCGTACTGCCGACCGCCCTGCCGGGCATCGTCACCGGCGTCATGCTCGCCATCGCCCGCGCGGCCGGCGAGACCGCCCCGGTGCTGCTCGTCGCCGGCGGCGGCGCGGCGATCAACTTCAACCCGTTCGAGAACAACCAGTCGTCGCTGGCCCTCTTCGTCTACCAGCAGGCCGGCGACGCGTCCCGGTACGCGCCGGCGCGGGCGTGGACGGCGGCACTCACCCTGGTCGCCCTCGTGCTGATCCTGACCGTCGCGGCGAAGCTGCTGGCCCGTCGCAACCGGCTCGGCCGATGAACCCCGGAGGTACCACCACCATGGCCAAGCGCATCGAAGCCTCGAACGTCACCGCCTACTACGGCGCCTTCAAGGCCATCGAGAACATCAACCTGACGGTCGAGCCGAAGACGGTGACCGCCCTGATCGGCCCGTCCGGCTGCGGCAAGTCCACCTTCCTGCGGTCGATCAACCGGATGCACGAGGTGCTCCCCGGTGCCCGGGTCGAGGGCAGCCTCACCATCGACGACCAGGACATCTACGACCGGGACGTGGACGTCACCGCCGTCCGGCGCATGATCGGCATGGTCTTCCAGCGGCCGAACCCGTTCCCCACCATGAGCATCTTCGAGAACGTGGTGGCCGGGCTGCGGCTCAACGGCGTGCGCAGGAAGTCGATCCTGGAGGAGGCGGCCGAGCGGGCGCTCCGCTCGGCCAACCTCTGGGACGAGGTGAAGGACCGGCTGGGCAAGCCCGGCGCCGGCCTCTCCGGCGGTCAGCAGCAGCGGCTCTGCATCGCCCGGACCATCGCCGTCGAGCCGCAGGTGGTGCTGATGGACGAGCCCTGCTCGGCGCTCGACCCGATCTCCACGCTGGCCATCGAGGACCTCATGTTCCAGCTCAAGGACAAGTTCACCATCATCATCGTCACGCACAACATGCAGCAGGCCGCCCGCGTCTCGGACCGGACCGCCTTCTTCTCGATCGAGAAGACCGGCGACCCGGGCCGCCTCATCGAGTACGACAACACGCAGAAGATCTTCAGCAACCCCGGGGTGAAGAAGACCGAGGACTACATCACCGGCCGCTTCGGCTGAGCCGCGAGGCAGTGGCCCCTTCTCCCGCTCTCCCTGCGGGAAAGGGGCCCTTCCCTTCCCGCGCCCGGGCGGCGGCAAGCCCGGCAGCACCCCAGGATCTGCTCTAGAGTCGGGAAACGCCTACGGTCGATGCGGAGGACGGGCATGTCTGAATACCCCCGGTTGCTGCACACCGTGCTCGACAGCACGAACCCACGAGAGCTCGCCGAGTTCTACCGGCAGCTGCTCGGGCTGCAGTACCGACCCGGTGACGAACCACCGACGGACGGGACGGCCGACGACCGGGACTGGCTCGTGCTCAGAGACTCCGACGGAGCGGCCAAGCTCGCCTTCCAACTTGTCGATCGCCTGCCCCGGACCACCTGGCCCCGGCACGACGTGCCGATGCAGTTGCACCTCGATTTCACGGTCCCGGACGCGGCCGAGCTGGAGAGGCAGCGTGAGCGGGCCGAGGCCCTGGGCGCGGAACTCCTGCTCGACCGGACCGACGACCCCGACGAGCCGTTGTACGTGTTCGCGGACCGGTCCGGTCACCCGTTCTGCATCTTCGTGGCCTAGCCTCGCCGGCCCGCGCGCACGGGGCGACCACAGTCAGCCCAGCACGAACCGGGGCTCGCCGGTCCCGGGCACGTCCAGGCGGGGCGTGACCGGGGTGGCCGCGTCCCGGGTCGCCGCCGCGCGGGCGACGCCGGCCACGTCGCCGCCGGCCGCCACCTGGGCCAGGTTCACCAGGGTGGGCGGGAGCATGGTCAGCTCGCCGGCCTCCGCCCGGGCCAGGGCGTCCGCCGGGCGGGCCCACAGGGTGTGGTCGGCCTCCCCGGAGACGTCCCGGGTCCGCTGTCCCTCCGGCAGCAGGGCCACGAAGAAGTACGTGTCGAAGCGGCGCGGCTCGAACTCCGGCGTGATCCACCGGCTCCACGGCAGCAGCAGGTCCGACCGGAGGGTGAGCCCGCGCCGGGCGAGCAGGTCGGCGAAGCCGCCCCGGCGCTGCTCCAGCGCCACCCGGTCGGCCTCCCAGTCGTCACCGCTGACGTCGCCGACCACGGTCTGCGCGTCGGGGCCGGCGAGCAGGACCCCGGCCTCCTCGAAGACCTCCCGGGCGGCGGCGCAGACGACCGCCTGCGCGGCCTCGGGGGTCAGCCCCAGCCGCTCACCCCACCCGGCCGGCGTCGGGCCGGCCCAGTCCAGGTGCGCCTGCGAGTCCGAGGGGTCGACCCCGCCACCGGGGAAGGCGTACATCCCGCCGAAGGCCATCGCGGCGACCCGTCGGATCAGGTACACCTCGAAGTCGTCGTCGGCGGGGCGGAGCAGCAGCACGGTGGCCGCGACCCGGGGCGCCGCCGGGGTGCCGCCCTCGGCGCGGAAGCGGCGGGCGTGCTCCACGAGCGCCGGGGGTGCGGGGAAGCCGTCGGCGTCGATCGTCATGCGCCGAGCCTAGTTCCCGACGGGTGGATCGCCCCCGCCGCCGTCGGGTGATCTTCGCTAGCGTGGCCGGCATGACTCGATGGGGCATCCTGGCCACCGGCAACATCGCCGCCCGTTTCGCCGAGGACCTGCGCCTGGTCCCGGGCGCCGAACTCGCGGCGGTCGGCTCCCGCACGGCCGAGAGCGCGGAGCGGTTCGCGGCCCGGCACGGCGTGCCGCGGGCGTACGCCTCCTGGGCGGAACTCGCCGCGGACGACGAGCTGGACGTCGTCTACGTCGCCACCCCGCACGCCGCACACCACGAGGCGGCCATGACCTGCCTCGCGGCCGGCCGGGCGGTGCTGCTGGAGAAGCCGTTCACCCTCGACCTGGCGACCAGCGTCGAGCTGGTCGACACCGCCCGCGCGGCCGGGGTCTTCCTCATGGAGGCCATGTGGATGCGGACGAACCCGCTCGTCCGCCGGCTCTGCGCGCTGGTCGCGGACGGCGCGATCGGCACGGTGACCGGCGTGCGGGCCGACTTCGGGTTGGCCGGGCCGTTCCCGCCGGAGCACCGGATGCGGGCCCGTACGCTCGGCGGCGGCGCCCTGCTCGACCTCGGCGTCTACCCGGTCAGCCTGGCCCACCTGCTGCTCGGCGTGCCCGACCACGTCCGGTCCTGGGCGAGGCTGAGCCCGGAGGGGGTGGACGAGAACACCGGCGTCGTCCTCGGGTACGACTCGGGCGCGGTCGCCACCCTCAGCTGCGGCATGGTCGGGGCGACCCCGCTGGTCGCCTCGGTCACGGGCACCACCGGCCGGATCGACCTGCCCGAGCCGTTCTTCCGCCCCGGCTCGCTGACCCTGCACCGGGCCGGCGCCGAGCCGGAGACGATCAGCGGCGAGCTGGTCGGCGGCGGCTACCAGTACGAGGCGGCCGAGGTCCAGCGCTGCCTCGCCGAGGGCCTCCTGGAGAGCCCCCTGGTCCCCCACGCCGCCACGCTGGAGGTGATGGCGCTCCTCGACCTCGTCCGCGCCCAGATCGGCGTCTCCTACTCCTGACGGAAGAACGCGAAAGGGGCCCCTCGTCGCCGAGGGGCCCCTTTCGCGTACGTCAGCTGAACAGGGGGCGGACCAGGAAGTACATCAGGGCGCCGATCGAGCCGGCGGCCGGGAAGGTGAGGATCCACGCCCCGACGATGTTGCCGGCCACGCCCCACCGGACGGCGGAGAGCCGCTTGGTGGCGCCGACGCCCATGATCGCCGAGGTGATCGTGTGGGTCGTCGAGATCGGCGCGCCGAGGACCAGCGCGTTGAAGTAGAGCACGCCGCTGGCCACGGTCTCGGCGGCGAAGCCCTCCGGCGGCCGGAGGTCGATGATCTTACGACCCAGGGTCCGGATGATCCGCCAGCCACCGGCGTACGTGCCGGCGGCGAGCACGGCGGCCGACGTCCAGAACGCCCACTCCGGGATGAAGCTGGGGTCGTCCTGGTAGCCGCCGACGTAGAGGGCGAGCACCACGATGCCGATGGTCTTGGCGGCGTCCTGCATACCGTGGCCGACCGACATGGCGGCGGCGGACGCGGTCTGCGCCCAGCGGAAGCCGCGGTTGAGCCGGCCCGGGTGCCCCTTCCGGAAGATCCACTGCACGGCGATCATGACGACGTAACCGAGCACGAAGCCGACCATCGGCGAGAGGATCATCGGGATGATCACGTTCTCCCCGATGCCGGTCCAGAGCACCGTGCCGGACGCGGCCACGGTCGAGCCGACCAGGCCGCCGATCAGCGCGTGCGACGAGGACGACGGCAGGCCGAAGTACCAGGTGACCAGGTTCCACACGATCGCGCCGATCACGCCGGCGAAGACGATGCCGAGGCTCGCCGTGCCGGTGGGCAGTTTCACCAGGCCGCTGCCGACGGTCTTGGCCACCTCGGCGCCGAAGTGGGCGCCGATGAAGTTGCCGACCGCCGCCATGGCCAGGGCCACCCGGGGTGTGAGCGCCCGGGTGGAGATGCTGGTCGCGATCGCGTTGGCGGCGTCGTGGAAGCCGTTGGTGTAGTCGAACGCCAACGCCACCGCGATCACCGCCAGCACGGCGATGAGTTCGGGACTCACAGGATCAGGACTCCTTGACCGCGATGGTCTCGACGGTGTTGGCCACGTGCTCGAAGGCGTCGCAGGCGGCCTCCAACTCGTCGGCGACCTCCTTCATCTTCAGCACCGTCAGCGCGTCGTACTCGCCGGAGAAGAGGCGGACCAGCAGCATCCGGTACACCTGGTCGCCGTCGTTCTCCAGCCGGTTGCACTCGATCCAGTAGTCCTCGAGGTCCTTCATCGACTTCAGGCGCGGCATGGCGTCGGCGGTCAGCTTCGCCTGCGCGTCCAGGACGTTGACCATCTCGTGCATCTCGCGGGGCAGCGAGGGGAGCTTGGTCAGGCCGTAGAGGTAGAGCAGGTTGCCGACCGCCTCGAGGTGGTCCATCACGTCGTCGAGCAGCGACCCGAGGCGGTAGATGTCCTCCCGGTCGAACGGCGTGATGAAGGTCGAGTTGATCTTCTTGTACAGCTCGTGGGTGATCTGATCGCTGTCGTGCTCCACCTCGGTGAGCCGCTCGCTGACCGACTGCACCTCCACCCCGGGGAGGGCCAGCTCGTTGAGCAGCTCGGTGCCCTTCACCAGATTCTGCGCGGCCCTGGTGAAGAGCTCGTAGAAGGCGCCCTCGTTCGGGCGGAAGGAAAACTTCACAGCACGGACCTCGTCGTGTCGGTGGAAGGGTCGCGGTCGCCCGGAGGGTGCCCGCCTGGGAATGCTAGAAAACGACGGAACCGGGAATTGCGCGGCCTCCCCCTGGTCAGGCCACATTCACCGGTCGTTCACCTGCCGTTCATCTACGCCGTTCTCGCGGGTCCCAGCAGCCGCTCCCGTTCCCGCCGGACGTCGAAACCGGCAGGCGGATACCCGAGATCGAGGGTGTCGAACGTCTCGCGGAGCAGGTGCGCGACGGCCCAGTCGCGGTACCACTTGCGGTCCGCCGGCACCACGTACCAGGGCGCGGCGTCCGTGCCGCACCGGCTGAGGGCCTCGGCGTACGCGGCCTGGTAGTCGTCCCAGCGGGCGCGGGCGTCGACGTCCGAGGGGTCGTACTTCCAGTGCTTGCGCGGCTCGTCCAGCCGCTCCAGCAGCCGCCGGCCCTGCTCGGCGTACGAGATGTGCAGCATCACCTTCACCAGGGCCACCCCGGCGTCGACCTGCTCCCGCTCGAAGGCGTTGATCTCGTCGTACCGGGCCTGCCAGATCGACTCGGGCACCAGCGAGTCGACGCGCGCCACGAGCACGTCCTCATAGTGCGAGCGGTTGAAGACCCCCACCTGGCCGGGCGGCGGGAGCGCCCGCCGGATCCGCCACAGGAAGTCGTGCCGCAGCTCCTCGGGGGTGGGCGGGCCGAACGAGCGGACGTGCAGGCCCAGCGGGTTCATCGCGCCGGCCACGCGCTTGATGGTGCCGTCCTTGCCGCCGCAGTCCATCGCCTGGAGCACCAGCAGCACGCGGCGCCCGGCAGCCGCACCCGGCCCGTCCGCGCCAGCGCCCCGGCCGGCCTCCCGGGCCTTCGCGTCGGCGAAGAGCATCTCCTGCTGCCGGCCCAGTTCCGCGCCGACCAACCCGACCTGGTGGCGGGCCCACTCCTTGCGCCGCCGGCCGGTCACCTCGGGCCCGGGCAGACCGGGCGTCGACCGGGGATCGACCGCCCCGAGGTCGGCCGCCGCGCCCGGCCTCACCCGGAGCAACTCTCGCGTGCTCCCCCCGACCGGTCCCACGACCCCGTCGACCCGCTCCACACCCGCGCCGCCCACGTCCGGCTCATCAGTCGCTCGCACCCCCGGATCATCACCCACCCCCACCCCTCCCGCCCCCCGGGTCTCGCGATCATGGACTTGTGGTGGGCGAAATCCGCGCCTTGGCGCCTTATGCGGGGCACCACAACTGCATGATCGGCCCGCTCGGGGCGCGGGGGCGGGGGGGGCGGGGGGCGGGGGCGGAGAATGGGCGGGAGGGGTGGGGTGGGTGGGTGGGGTGGGTGGGAGCGGGCAGGGAGGGTGGCGTGGGGGATCTGGTGGGCGAGTTCGAGGTGGAGCGGGGGCGGCTGCTGGCGGTGGCCCACCGGATGCTCGGCAGCCGCAGCGAGGCGGAGGACGCCGTCCAGGAGACCTGGCTGCGGTACGCCGCCGCGCTCGCCGACCCGGCGGCCCGCGCCGAGATCCGGCACCTCGGCGCCTGGCTCACCACCACCTGCGCCCGGATCTGCCTGGACGTGCTCCGCTCGGCGCGGGTACGGCGGGAGGCGTACCCGGGCCAGTGGCTGCCGGAGCCCGTGGTGACGCCGCTCGACCAGGGCCCGCGTACCGACGGCTTCGCGCCCGACCCCGCCGAGCGGGCGGTCCGCGCCGACCAGGTCGGCACCGCCCTGATGGTGGTGCTGGAGCGGCTCGCGCCGGAACAGCGGGTCGCCTTCGTGCTGCACGACGTCTTCGCCGTGCCGTTCTCCCGGATCGCCGAGGTGCTCGGTACGACCGACGCCGCCGCCCGCCAGCTCGCCTCCCGGGCCCGCCGGGCGGTGCACGCGTCCGACGCGCCCCGGCACACCGCCGACGCCGCCGAGCAGCGCCGGGTGCTCGCCGCCTTCGTGGCCGCCGTCGAGTCGGGCGACCTGGACGCGCTGGTGCGGGTGCTCGCCCCGGACGTGGTCGCCATCGGCGACAGCGGCGGCCACTTCCCCGCGGCCCGGCGCCCGGTGGTCGGTGCCGACTCGGTGGCCCGCTTCGTCCTGGGCCTGTTCGGCCGCGCCGGCCGGTACGGCGGCACGCTGCGCGCCCGTCGGGTGCTCGTCGACGGCGTGGAGGGCCTGCACATGGAGAGCCCGCACCCGGACGGCCGGACGCTGCGGGTGGTCGCCGCCCTCGCGGTCGACGGCGGCCGGGTCACCGGGTTGTTCCACCAGCTCAACCCGGAGAAGCTGGGCGACCTGCCGCCGCTGGCGGCCGAGGACGGCTGGCCGCCGCGCTGGTGACGACCCCGGCCGGTGCCGGCGGTCAAACCACCAGGGCCAGCCACTTCCGGTACGACGTGGCGAACGGTTCGACGCCGTCGCCCAGCGCCCCGAGGAGCCACCGGGCCGCCGCCTCGGCCTGCGCCACCACGTCGTCGGGGTAGCCGAAGCGGGCCCGGTGCTCGGCGAACTCGTCCTCGTCGCGCAGCTCCACCAGGCCGGTGGCCCGGCGACGCACCACGTCGAGGTCGAGATCGACGAGGTGGACGGTGTCGCCGTTCTCCCAGCGGGCCGGGCTGGCGATGTCGCAGTAGACCTCGCTGGTCCGGGGCGGCGGGTTGAACATGCCGGTCCACCAGGCATGGTGCGGCACCAGGAGGACGAACGGGATCTGCTCCACCGACGGCCGGCCGTGGTAGACGGACTTCGTGCCCTCGGTCACGCCGAGCCAGACGCCGAGCTCGTCCTCGGCCAGACGGCGGGCCGGGTAGTCACGGTGGGCGCTGCCGTCGTACTTGCGGTAGATCACGCGGACCACGTCGCTCGGCATGAGTCGCACCCTAACCGATACCGCCCATCGCTCGCCGTACGGAAGTAACCGGACGCGGTCGGCGGGAGACCGTACCGTGACGACGCCACACCCGGATCGGCGCGGCCGGTGTCGGGGACGGCGGGTACCGTCGCACGGTGACTCCGCGCCTCGCCACCGGTTCCGCCGCCCCCTCGCCCCGCACCGGAGGCCGGCGGCGGGGCGCCCGGCCGAGCGGGGTGGAACTGCTCGCCGCCGCCGTCGGCGCGGTGCCGGGCGGGGCGGCGCGCCCCGGTCAGCAGCAGATGGCGACCGCCATCGAGGAGTGCGTGCAGGCGCGGGAGCACCTGCTGGTGCAGGCCGGCACGGGCACCGGCAAGTCGCTGGCCTACCTGACGCCGGCGCTGACCGTGGACGGCCCGGTGGTGGTCTCCACGGCCACCCTGGCGTTGCAGTCCCAACTGGTCGACCACGACCTGCCCCGGCTCGCCGACGCCGTGGAGCCGGTGCTCGGCCGGCGGCCCACCTTCGCGGTCCTGAAGGGACGGCACCACTACCTCTGCCTGGCCCGGCTGGACAACTCCACGGAGGACGAGCCGGAGGACACCCTCTTCGACGCCCCGCCCGCACGCCCCGGCGGCGGCACCAGGTGGCTCGGCGAGGCGGGTCGGCTCGGCAAGCAGGTCCAGCGGCTGCGCGACTGGGCGGAGAAGACCGACACCGGCGACCGGGACGAGCTGGACCCGGGCGTCGACGACCAGGCCTGGCGGCTGGTCTCCATGCCGGCCAGGGAGTGCGTCGGCGCGTCCCGCTGCCCGTTCGGCGCGGAGTGCTTCGCCGAGGCGTCCCGGGCCCGCGCCCGGGAGGCCGACATCGTGGTCACCAACCACAGCCTGCTCGCGGTGGACATGCTCGCCGGCCGGCACATCGTGCCGCCGCACAAGCTGCTCATCGTCGACGAGGCGCACGAGCTGGCCGACCGGGTCTCCTCTGCCGCGCAGGCCGAGCTGGTGCCGGAGCTGATCGACCGCTCCGCGAAGCGGGCCCGCCCGCTGCTGCGGCCGGACGTCGCCGAGTCGCTCACCGCGGCCGGCGACGCCCTGGCGGTCGGGCTGGCCGAGGCGCCGGCCGGGCGGATCACCTCGGGGCTGCCGTCCGCGCTGCGCGAGGCGTGCACCCTGCTCGACGCGGCCACCCGGGCGGCGCTCGACGCGATCGGCGAGGTCAAGTCCGACGACCCGGACCCGGTGCGCAAGCAGCAGGCCAAGGCCGTGCTCGACGAACTCTCCGCCACCGCGCAGCGGCTGCTGGAGGAGGCCGACCACGACGTCGCCTGGGTGGAGAAGAACGACAACACCGGTCGCCGGGCGCTGGTGGTCGCGCCGCTCTCGGTCGCCGGCACGCTCGCCACCCACCTGTACGAGGAGCGCACGGTGGTCGCCACCTCGGCGACGCTGACGCTGGGCGGCCGGTTCGACACGGTGGCCCGGGCGCTGGGTCTGGAGGCGCCCCCGGCCGACCCGCCGTCGCCGGCCGCCGCCGCCCTGGCCGCCCGTTCCGCCGGGCGCACCGGCGGCACCGGGCCGGCAGAGGGCAGCGGCGCGACCGGGGGCGGCGCGGTGGCCGGCACGGCGGGGGCGCCGGCCACCTCGGGGCCGGGGTGGCGCTCCCTCGACGTCGGCTCGCCGTTCGACTACCCCCGGCAGGGCATCCTGTACGTCGCCGCGCACCTGCCCCGGCCCAGCGTCTCCGGGCTGCCCGACGCGGCCGGCGAGGAGCTGCTCGCGCTGGTCACCGCGCTCGGCGGGCGTACGCTCGGCCTCTTCTCCTCCCGGCGGGCCGCGCAGCAGGCGGCGGAGCTGCTGCGCGCGCGGACCGACCTGCCGGTCCTGCTCCAGGGCGAGGAGACGCTGCCGCTGCTGGTACGCCGGTTCCGGGAGGAGAAGTCCAGCTGCCTGTTCGGGGTGATGTCGCTCTGGCAGGGGGTCGACGTGCCGGGCGACTCCTGCCAGCTGGTGGTCATCGACCGGCTGCCCTTCCCCCGGCCGGACGAGCCGCTGGCGGCGGCGCGGGCGGCGGCGGTGGACGCCGGCGGCGGGTCGGGTTTCGCGGCGGTCAGCGTGCCGATCGCCGCGATCAGGCTGGCCCAGGGGATGGGGCGGCTGATCCGGTCGACGGGCGACAAGGGCGTGGTGGCGGTGCTCGACTCGCGCCTGGAGACCGCCCGGGGCTACGGGCCGTTCCTGCGCCGGTCGCTGCCGCCGTTCTGGTACACCACCCGGCCCGAGGTCGCCCGCGGCGCCCTCGAACGCCTCGCCAAGTCCTGACCCCGCGCGCGCCGGTCCCGGCACCGCCTGCCGGGGCCACGCGACGCCGAGAGGGTGGCCCCCCGGCTAGGGAGGCCACCCTCTCGGTGCGGCTGCGCGGATCGTGGCCGCGTTGTCGGGTGGGTCAGGGCGCCTGGGAGGCGACGACGACGGCGTCGGGCGGGGTGTCCGGAACGGTGCGGGCGGCGAGCCGGCGCACGGCCGTGTTGAGCACGGCGATCAGCGGCACCGAGACCAGCGCGCCGGTGATCCCCGCGAGGACCACGCCCGCCGCGATGCCGATGATGACCGCGAGCGGGTGGATGGCCACCGCCCGGCCCATGATCAGCGGCTGGAGGAGGTGCCCCTCCACCTGCTGCACCCCGATCACCGCGCCGAGGATGATCAGCGCGGTCACCGGACCGCTGTCGACCAGCGCGACCAGGACCGCGACGACGCCCGACAGGGTCGCCCCGACGATCGGGATGAACGCCCCGAGGAAGACCAGCGCGGCGAGCGGGAAGGCGAACGGGATGTCGAAGATGACCAGGAAGACGCCGATGCCGACGGCGTCGATGAAGGCGACCAGCACGGTCGCCCGGACGTAGGCGACCAGGGTCGCCCAGGACGCCCGCCCGGCGTCGTCGACCTTCCAGCGGGCGGCCACCGGCAGCAGCCGGACCAGGAAGCGCCAGATCTTGTTGCCGTCCCGCAGGAAGAAGAAGGTGGCGAAGAGCACCAGCAGCGTGCCGGTCAGCACCTCAGCCAGCGTGGCGGCCGTGGAGAGGGCGCCGCTGGTGAACTTCTCGGTGTTGTTGTTGATCCACTTCTGGCCCTCCTCGATGTAGTTGTCGAGTTGTCCGTCGGAGAGGTGCAGCGGGCCGGTCTTCAGCCAGTCCTGGATCTGCCGGACGCCCTCCGATGACTTCTTGCTCAGCTCCGGCACGCCCTGGATGAACTCGTTCACGACCAGGGTCAGCGTGCCGATCACCCCGGCCAGGCCGCCCACCAGGACCACCGCCGTCGCCATGGACCGGGGGAACCGGGCCCGCAGCAGCCAGCCGACCGCCGGCGCGAGCAGCGCCGAGAGCAGCAGCGCGACGGCCAGCGGGATGACCACGATCCGGACCGTGCCGACGATCTTCAGCAGCGCCCAGGCCACGACGCCGATCACGATCAGCCGCCAGGACCACGCGGCGGCGATCCGCAACGCGTGCGGCACGTCCGCGTCGTCCCGGCTGGAGGTGGAGTTGTGCATCGCCCCGGGCGGCGGGGCGCCGACCACGGTCGCGGACGGCGCCGCCGCCGGTCCGGGGGACGTCGGCGAGGCCACGCCGGCCGGTTCGGGGCCGTCGGCCGGGTCCGTACGGCGTGCCCGCACCGACTCCCGGCCCGACTCGTACGCGCGACGGAGCCGTCCGCGTATCTGCTCGAAGCGGCTCAAGCGCACCTCCTGGCAAGAGACCGGCCCGCCCACGCCGGTGGGCGGACAGGATACGTCCGACGACGCCACCGTAGGGCAGGTCCGCCACACATTGCCCCCGGCCCCCGGCGTGTAACCGCCCACGGCCGGCCGACCGGGACACGGTAGCGTCTCCGGCGTGACCGCCGACCAGAATCTCGACTCCAAGCTGCCGATCCGCCTGCTGCACGACCGTGTGCTGGTGCGGATGGAGGGGAGCGAGGGTGAGCGACGCTCGACCGCCGGCATCGTGATTCCGGCGACCGCCGCCGTGGGCAAGCGCCTGGCCTGGGCCACCGCCGTGGGCGTGGGGCCGAACGTACGCGCCATCGTCTCGGGCGACCGGGTCCTCTTCGACCCCGACGACCGCTCCGAGGTCGAACTGCACGGCCGCGGGTACGTGCTGCTGCGCGAGCGCGACGTGCACGCCGTGGCCGCCGAGCGGGTGGAGAACGACTCCACCGGCCTCTACCTCTGAGCCCACCCCCGCCCCACCCGCCCGGATGAGGGCGCGGGTGCCGTTTGCGTCGCTCCCCGCCGGGAAGCCAGCCGCATCACCGGCCCTGGGGAGGGACGCGATGCCGGTACTAGTGAAGAAGATTCTGCTCTGGGGGAGCGTCGCGTTCCTGATCTACTTCATGGCCTTCCGGCCGGAGGGCGCGGCGGAGATGTTCAAGGCGATCGGGGCGGGCCTGATGGCGATGGCGCAGGGCCTCGGTGACTTCCTCACCAGCCTGATGACCTGACGACAGGGCCGACCATCACGGGCGGCCCCGGTCCCGGGGTCGGGGGGCGGCCGGCGTACGCGCGTCAGTGGTGGCCGGGGGGCCACGGCGCCGGCGGCTGCTGGCCGTACCAGCCGGGCGGGCCGAAGCCGGCCGGGTGCGCCGGGGGCGGCGGCGGGACGAGCACCACCGGGATCGGCACGACGGGCTCGTCCGGCGCCTCGACCGACCGCTGCGTGCCGTCCGGGAACCGCAGGTGGTAGCGGTGCCCGTCCCAGATCCCCACCGGCACCTGCGGGTCCCGGCCCACGAAGAACGACCGGTACGCGCCGATCGCCTCCAGCAGTTCCCGTTCCTCCCGCGCGGTCCGCTCCCGGTCCACCGGGCGGCGGTCCAGGCCGCGCAGCGCGCCGTCGCGCAGCAGCGCCAGCCGGGTCGCCGCGAACTGGTAGCCGCGCATCGCCTTCAACCCGCCGTCGCCGGCCACCCGCTTGGCCCACACCCGGGCCGCGTGCCGCCGTCCCAGGCTGCTCAGCGCCGCCACCTCCGGCGGGGTGAGCCAGCCCGCCCGGACGTAGTCGGGCAGGGTCCGCTCGGTGAGCCGCCCCTCCCAGGCCCGTAGCCACACGGCGAGCCCGACCATGCCGAAGAAGACCGGCACCATCACGCCGATGAAGCCGTACAGCATGATCAGCGTCTCGCCGGTGGCCTGGGTGAGCGTCGGCAGCAGGTTCCAGAGCCCGTGCAGCATCATCGCCAGGAGCAGGCCGGCGAGCGGCGCGAGCACCCGCACCCACCGGCTGGCGGCGCGCGCGGCGATACCCAGTCCCACCCCCGTCATGGAGGTGAACAGCGGGTGGGCGAAGCCGAAGAGCAGGATCCGGACGATGAAGATGGCGATGACCTGCTGGGTGCCGGTCGCCGGCCCGTACCGCTCCACGCCGGTGGCGTAGCCGTAGCCGCCCAGGTAGAGGATGTTCTCCACCATGGCGAACCCGATCGCGGAGAGCCCGCAGTAGACCAGGGCGTCGGTGATCCCGGAGAACTCGCGGCGGCGGAAGATCAGCAGCAGGATCGGCCCGAGGGCCTTGGTCAGCTCCTCGATGAACGGCGCGACCAGCACCGCGGTCAGCGCGGTCGGCAGCCCCCAGTCCTCGAACAGCCCGGCGGAGAACTCGTTGACGGTCAGCGAGGCAGCGGTGGAGACGAACGCGCCCCAGGCGAAGCAGAAGACCAGGTACTTCAGGGGCTCCGGCTCGTAGCGGTCGAGCCAGAGGAAACAGCCCACCAGCACCGGAACCGGGAGGATCGCGGCGACCACGCCGATCAGCAGCGCCTCGACGCCCAGGTTCTCGCCCAGCGTGAAGACCATGAACAGCGCGCAGGCCGCGATGAACAGGACGGTGCCGGCCAGCACCAGGGCCCGACGCCACCCCAGCCGACGCAGCGGCATCCGGGGCCCGCCCCCGCCGGGCGACGGAACGGCGGGCGCGGTCGGCGACGGCGGCAGGGGTGCGCCGGGCGGGGTGTCGGCCATGCGGTCAGCGTAGCCATCCCCGGCCGCCTGGTCCGGCCGCATTCACCCGGCTATGCTGCCCGCAGGTCACGAGCGCCAGCGTCAAGCCCCGGCTTGCTGGCCGGCAACCCTCGTCGAGTTCGCGGTGGGGTGCCCCGGGTGATGACCGGGCCCGGCCCGATCCGCGTGCCGGGCAAGCGCGGACCCCGCCCGCTGTGCGCCCACCCGGGGTCCCTGGACCCGGAGGTCGGCCATGACCGTCACCCTCGTACCCCCGCCCGCGCCCGCGCCGCAGCCGCCCGCCGTCGCCGCCCCGCTCGACGTGCTCGGCGTACCCGGCCAGGTGAACCTCGACTACGCGGCCACCGCGCCCTGCGCGCGGGCCGCGGCTGACGCGGTGGCCGAGCTGCTGCCCTGGTACGCCAGCGTGCACCGCGGCGCCGGGGCGCTGTCGCGGCGCTGCACCCTCGCCTACGAGCGCGCCCGGCAGACGGTCGGCGACTTCCTCGGCGCCCGTGCCGACGACCACGTGGTCTTCACCCGCAACACCACCGACGCGTTGAACCTGCTGGCCCGGGCGTTGCCCGCCGGCACGACGGTGGTCACCTTCGGCGGGGAGCACCACGCCAACCTGTTGCCCTGGCCGCGGGGCTCGGTCCGGCTGCCGGTGCCGGAGGATCCCGCCGGGGCGGTCCGCGCGCTGGACGCCGCGCTCGGCGAGCTGCGCAGGCCGGACGCGAGGGGCGGTTCGGGGCCCGCCCGCCCCGGCGCCGGGCAGGGCCCGCCCGTGCTGGTCGCGGTGACCGCCGCGAGCAACGTGACCGGCGAACGCTGGCCGGTGGCCGAGCTGGCCCTGGTGGCCCGGCGGCACGGGGCCCGGATCGCGGTGGACGCCGCGCAGCTCGCCCCGCACGCGCCGGTGGACGTCGCCGCCCTCGACGTCGACTACCTCGTGCTCTCCGGCCACAAGCTGTACGCGCCGTTCGGCGCGGGGGTGCTCGTCGGGCGGGCGGACTGGCTGGACGCCGCGCCGCCGTACCTGGCCGGCGGGGGCGCCACCAGCCACGTCGGGGCGGCCACCCACGACGTACGGTGGGCGACCGGCCCGACCCGGCACGAGGCGGGCACGCCGAACCTGCTCGGCGCGGTCGCCCTGGCGGCGGTCTGCGCCGCGCTGGCCGACGCCGACCGGGCCGCCCTGCACGACGCCGAGCAGGCTCTGCTGACCCGGCTGCGCGAGGGCATCGCGGCCCTGCCGCACGTGCTGGAGCTGCGCATGTTCGGGCCAGCGGCGCCCCGGGTGGGGATCGTGTCGTTCGTGGTGGCCGGCCGGGACTCCGCGGAGGTGGCGGCGGAACTGGCGGCGACGTACGGCATCGGGGTGCGCGACGGCCTCTTCTGCGCCCACCCGCTGGCCCGGCGACTGCTCGACGAGGCGGCCGCCCGCAGCGGCCGGCGCGACCTGCCGCCGACCGCCCTGCGCGCCAGCATCGGCCTGGGCAGCACGGCCGGGCACGTGGACCGGCTGCTCGTCGCCCTCGCCGCGTTGGCCTGACCGGCCCGCGCCCGTTTCCTCGTACCGGAGCCGGCGGGGCGACCGGCTCCGGTACGGGTCCCGCAGGCGGCGGCGGGTGCCCCGTCAGGCCTCCCCCACCGCCGGCGCGCGGTCGCGGGTGCGCTGGATCAGCACCACACACGCCAGCACGGCCACCGCCGCCGCGATCGAGGCGGGGGTGACGGCCTCGCCGAGCAGCAGCGCCGACCAGAGCAGGGTGAGCACCGGCTGGGCGAGCTGGATCTGGCCGACCTGCGCGATGCCGCCCCGGGCCAGGCCCGCGTACCAGGCGAAGAAGCCCAGGAACATGGAGACCACGGTGAGGTAGCCGAACGCCGACCAGGCGACGGGGTCGGCGCGCGGAGGAGCCGCCACGGCGGCGGCGACCATGACGGGCACGGTGACGGGCAGCGAGAGCAGCAACGCCCAGCAGATCGTCCGGGCGCCGCCCAGCTCGCGGGCGAGCGCACCGCCCTCGGCGTATCCCAGGCCGCAGAGCACGACCGCGGCGAGCAGGAACAGGTCGGGCGGGGCGAGGGCCCCGCGTACCGCGCCGCTCGCGCCGAGGAAGGTGAGCACCGCCAGCAGCCCGCCGGCGCTGGCGACCCAGAACAGCAGCGGCGGTCGCTCGCCGGCCCGCAGCACCGCGAACACGGCGGTCATGGCGGGCAGCACGGTGATGACGACCGCGCCGTGCGCGGAGGTCTGGGTGATGAGCGCCAACGAGGTGAACAGCGGGAAGCCGACGACGACGCCGAGGGCGACGACCGTCAGCCGCCGCCACTGACCGCGCGTGGGCCGCGGGGCGCCGGTGGATCGCAGGTACGCCCATGCCAGCAGCGCCGCGCCGACGGCCCGGCCGAAGGCGACGAACCACGGGTCGAGCTGCTGCACGGCGACGCGGGTCGCGGGTAGCGACATGCTGAAGGCGAACACGCCCAGCGCGCCGAGGGCGAGGCCGACCGTGCGGTCCGCCGTTACCGTGGTCCTGACAGTAGCGCTACTGTTCCCGTTCATGAATGACGGTAACGCAGCCGACCGCGTCGTCCAAGACCTGCGCGCGCTCGCGGCTGTCGCGGAGCCCGGCACGCGGCTGCCCTCGGTACGCGAGTTGATCGCCCGGCACCAGGCCTCGCCGGTCACCGTCGCCGAGGCCATCCGTCAGCTCGTGGCCCAGGGCCTGGTCGAGACACGGGCCGGCAGAGGCACCTTCGTGGCCGCCCCGCCGCGCGAGTGGCGCGCCCCCGACCTGTCGTGGCAGACCGTGGCGCTCGGTCCCCGCCGGCCGGGCGAGGACGAGATGCAGGCGCTACTGGCGTTACCGCCCGCAGGAGCGATTCCGCTGTCCGGGGGCTACCTCGACGCGGAGCTGCAACCCGCCGCCGCGCTCGGGGCCGCGCTCACCCGCGCCGCCCGGCAGCCCGCGTCCTGGCAGCGCGGGCCGGCCGAGGGGCGCGAGGACCTGCGCGCCTGGTTCGCCCGCGAGGCCGGGGCCGGGCTGCGCGCCGAGGACATGGTGATCTGCCCGGGCGGACAGGCCGCGCTGTCGTCCGCGCTGCGGGCGCTCGCCGCGCCCGGCGACACCCTGCTCGTCGAGTCGCCGACCTACCTGGGCGCACTGGCCGCCGCCCGGGCAGCCGGCCTACGGGTGGTGCCGGTGCCCGCCGACGCCGACGGGGTGCGGCCCGACCAGCTCGCCGCCGCGTTCGCCCGCACCGGCGCCCGACTGTTCTACTGCCAGCCGCTGTACGCCAACCCGCACGGCGCGACGCTCGCGGATCACCGCCGGGCCCGGGTCGCCGAGGCCGTACGCGACGCCGGGGCGTTCCTGATCGAGGACGACTACGCCCGCGACCTCACCATCGACGGCCAGGCCCCGCCGCCGCTGGCCGCCGACGACCCCGACGGGCACGTCGTCTACCTGCGCTCGCTGACCAAGTCGACCGCTCCCGGATTGCGCGTCGCGGCGATCGGCGCCCGGGGCCCGGCCGGCGCCCGGCTGCGGGCGGCCCGGCTGCTGGACGACTTCTTCGTCGCCGGCCCACTGCAACAGGCCACGCTCGACTTCGTCACCGCCCCGGCCTGGACGCGACACCGCCGCGCCCTGCGCACCGCGCTGCGGGCCCGCCGCGAGGCGCTGCTGACCGCCCTCCGCCGGCACCTGCCGGAACTGGCCCGGCAGCCGGTCCCGCGCGGCGGCATGCACCTCTGGGTACGCCTGCCGGAGGGCACCGACGACGTCGCGCTGGCTGCCGCCGCGGCCGCCGAGGGCGTCGTCGTCTTCCCCGGCCGCCCCTGGTACGCCGCCGAACCCACGGCCCCCCACCTTCGCCTCACCTACGCCGCCGCCCCACCCGACCTCATGGACGAGGCCGTCCATCGTCTCGCCCGCGCCCTGCGGGCCTGACCCGGCCGACGGGGTGCGGGTCAGCCGAGCGGCGGGGCGGCGGGCGGCTTCGGGGCGTCGTCCCGCTCCCCCTCGCCGCGCGGTCGGTCCTGGTCGCCGAAGGACTGCCGGACCCCGCGGTTCGCCTCCTCCTGGGTTATGCCGGAGGCCACCATCAGGTCGCTGGCGGTGGTCCGCACCTGCGCGATCACGACGCTGCCGGAGAACCCGACCCCCTCGGCGTACGCCCGGCCGGCCTCGCTGACCGCGCGCAACGCCCGCTCCCGTGCCTGCTCCGGCTCCTCGCCGACGGCGAACTCGTGCCTGAGCAGGCGTACCGACTCGGCGAGATGGGCCACCGCGTCGAGCATCGTCTCCGGGATGGGCTCCTCGTCCTCGATCAGGGTCACCGCGCGCCGGGTCAGCGTGCCGGCGTTGCGCATCGCCCGGTCGATCGGCTCGGCGGCCCCGGCGTAGTGGGTGAGCTCGTCCCGCCGGTGCCACCGGGCCGGCGAGAGCAGGGCGGTCTCCTTCGCCCCCTCGATGGCCTCGGTGAAGGCCGACAGCTCCTGCTGGTTGTTGCGCAGCCGGTCCAGGGCCCGCTGGCCCTTCTCCCGGTCCCGTTCCCGCAGGGCGTCCGCGGTGGCGTCGAGCTGGTCGGCGAGCAGGTCCAGGGCCGGCCGGGCGGCCCGGTTAAGGACCCGCAGCGGATTGAGCGGCAGCAGGACCGCGGTGACCAGCAGCGCGATCCCACCGCCGACGAACGCGTCGATGAACCGGGGGATCTCCAGGTTCTCGGTCGACGGGCTGAGCGTGACGATCAGCACCGCCGTGGCCGCCGCCTGGATGACGATGGCCACGCTGGCACCGGCGAAGATCGTCAGCACGATGGCCAGGGTGACCACGAGGCCGAGCTGCCACGGGCCGGTGCCGAGCAGGTAGATGAGGAAGTCGCCGACGGCCACCCCGATCGCCACCCCGACGATCAGCTCCACGGTGCGGCGGAACCGCTGGCCGACCGACACGGCCAGGGTGCCCACGGCGGAGATCGGCGCGAAGACCGGCTGCGGGTTGCCCAGCAGTTCGTGGGCCGCCAGCCAGGACAGCCCGGCGGCGAGGCCGGCCTGCACAGCGAGCCCCAGCCCCAGCCGCAGCCGGTGCAGGCGGTCGTGCAGTGTGGTCTTACTGCGGTGCCGCAGGGTCTCCACGGCCTGGGCGACCCGGGCCGTGTCGAGCTCCTTGCCCCGGTCGCGCAATATGGCGCGTCGCACCAGTGAGGATCGACGGTCCCGCGCCACGGCCATGGCGGGGACTACCCGCGCCGCACCGGGTGAATCCTCGGCGCTGCGGCGGTACGGCAGACTCGGTCGGGTGGTCGACCTTCTCGACCGGTGGCGGGCCGCGGCCCGGGGCGCCGGAATGACCGACGCGGCGGAGCTGACCCGGGTCGGCGAGGATCTGCTGGCCCGCTGGCGGGAGCCGCACCGGCACTACCACGACACCGACCACCTGGCGGCCGTCCTCGACGTGGTCGACGCGCACGCGCCGGCCGCCGGGCGGCCGGACCTGGTGCGCCTCGCCGCCTGGTGCCACGACGCCGTCTACGACCCGCGCGCCGGCGGCGACGTAAACGAGCGCGACAGCGCGGCGCTCGCCGGCACGCTGCTCACCCGGGCGGGTCTGCCGGCCGACGCCGTGGCCGAGGTGCGCCGGCTGGTGCTGCTCACCGCCGGGCACGCGGTGGAGCCGGGCGACGCCGACGGGGCGCTGCTCTGCGACGCCGACCTCGCCGTCCTGGCGGCACCGCCCGAGGCGTACGACCGCTACGCCGCGGCGATCCGCCGGGAGTACGCGCACGTGCCCGAGCCCGCCTTCCGGGCCGGCCGTGCCCGGGTGCTCACCGGGCTGCTCGCCCTGCCGGCACTGTTCCGCCTACCGCCCCTGACCCGCCGCTGGGAGTCCCAGGCCCGAACCAACCTGACCCGCGAACTATCCACCCTCCACTAACCCCCGCCCTCCCCCGCCGCGTCCCTCCCCCCGCCGCGTCGATCATGGAGTTGTGGTGGGCAGGAAGCGCCCCTTGGTGGCTTTTGCGGGGCACCACAACTGCATGATCGACGCGGGAGGGGGCGGGGGTGGGAGGGCGGGGTGGGGTGGGGTGGGGTGGGGGCGGGTCAGGTGCTTGGGGCGGCGCAGCCCGGACTGTCGGAGCAGGCGGACCAGCTCCCGGCTCGGCACCACCCGGGCGCCCAGCCAGACCGCCATCGCGAACCGGTCGGCCGGGATGTCGTAGTGGTCCCGGTCGAACCCCCGGCGGGGCACGCCCAACGTCTCGGCGAAGGCGTGCAGCTCGGCGGGGGAGACGTCACTGATCAGGTGGGACCAGAGCCGTCCCCGCCACGGCCAGACGGGCCGGTCCAGATAGAGCATGTCGGCCAAGCTACCCCGCACGGGTACCGGTTGGTGATCGCGCGGGACCGACCGTAGCCTCGGCGACATGGCCGGTTCCCCCCTCCTCGACGACCTGCGGGCGGCGCTCGGCGACGACGCCGTCCTGACCGATCCGGACCTGCTGCGGATGCACGAGCGGGACGAGGCCGATCTCTGCGCCGCCGGCACGCCCCTGGTCGTGGTCCGTCCCCGCACCACCGCACAGGTGGCCGCCGCGCTGCGGGCGGCCGCGCGGCACGGCGTACCGGTGGTGCCGCAGGGGGCGCGCACGGGGCTGGCCGGCGCGGCCAACGCCGTCGACGGCGCGATGGTGCTGAGCACCGTCGCGATGGACGCGGTGCTGGAGATCGACCCGGTGAGCCGGATCGCCGTGGTGCAGCCCGGCGTGGTCAACGCGACGCTCGCCGCCGCCGTGGCGAAGCAGGGGCTGTGGTACCCGCCCGACCCGGGCTCGTGGGAGTCGTCCACGATCGGCGGGAACGTCGCCACCAACGCCGGCGGCATGTGCTGCGTCAAGTACGGCGTCACCACCGAGTACGTGCTGGGGCTGGAGGTGGTGCTCGCCTCCGGCGAGGTGCTGCGCACCGGCCGGCGTACCGCCAAGGGCGTGGCCGGATACGACCTCACCCGGCTCTTCGTCGGTTCCGAGGGCACCCTCGGCGTGATCACCGAGGTGACCGTGGCGCTGCGCCCCGCCCCGGCGCAGTCGCTGACCATGGTGGCGGTCTTCCCGTCCACCGCCGCCGCCGGCGCGGCCGTCGCCGAGATCGCCGCCCGGGGGCTCTCCCCCAGCCTGCTGGAGCTGCTCGACCGGACGCACCTGCGGGCGATCGAGGCGTACCGGCCGATGGGGCTGCGCACGGACGCCCAGGCGCTGCTGCTGGCCGCCGCCGACACCGGCTCCCGCGCGGCCGACGACCTGGCCGGCCTGGCCGCGGTCTGCGAGGCGGCCGGCGCCGACGAGGTCTACGCGGCCACCGACGCCGTGGAGGCGGCGGCCCTGTTGCAGGCCCGCCGGCTCGCGCACCCGGCGATGGAGAAGTTCGCGGCGGAGACGTACCCGGGCGGCAACGGCGGCCTGGTCATCGACGACGTTGCGGTGCCCCGGGGCGCATTGGCGGCACTGCTCGACGGGGTGGCCCGGATCGCGGCGGAGTGCGACGTGACGATCGGCGTGGTCGGCCACGCCGGGGACGGCAACATGCACCCGAACATCGTGGTGGACCGGGCCGACCCGGCGAGCCTCGAACGCGGCCGGCGCGCGTTCGACGAGATCATCCGCCTCGGCCTGGAGCTGGGCGGCACCTGCACGGGCGAGCACGGCGTGGGCCTGCTCAAGCGCGACTGGCTGGCCCGCGAGATCGGCCCGGTGGGCATGCGGGTGCACCAGGCGATCAAGGCCGCCCTGGACCCGGCCGGCCTGCTCAACCCCGGCAAGGTCCTCTGACCGGCGGGGTCCGGGCCGGGCGCCGTCAGGCGGTCATCTCGGCCGGGGTGGCCTGGGTGAGCAGCAGCAGGATCTCGTTGGCGATGGGCGGGTGCTCCTCGCCCGGGCAGTCCTGCGACGTGACCAGGCCGGTCGAGGTGAGCAGGCTGGAGGTCAGGGCGTCGATGCAGGTGACCTGGTAGCGCCGGGCCTGGTCGGTCTCCTCCGCCAGCCCCGGGTCGGCGAGCAGCCCCTCGAGCCGGGTGACGTGTTCCGGGCCGAGCATCCCGGTCGACGTCACGCCGTCGCCGGCGCAGTCGACGCACTCCCACCTGCCGTCCGGTTCCACGTTGAGCGTGCGCAGCGGGCCGTCCGTGCCGACCCGCTGGAGGAGGCTGACCTCGCCCTTCCCGGCGGTCGCCGCACCGCCGGGACCCGGCTGCGACAGCCCGGTGCCGATTGGCCCCGGCGCCGGGCCGTCGTCGGCGTTACCGGGCAGCGAGCAGCCGGCGAGGGCGGCGGCCAGCAGGGCGGCGACGGACACGCGGACCGGACGCGGCCAGGAAGCGGAGGGCACGCGCCGGAACCTACCCCACCGTAGGTAAGGGCCGTAACCGCTCACCGGGGTCGGGCGGGCGAATGTAGGGGGTGACCGGGGCCGGGCCGGTCAGCGGGACGAGGACGGCAGTTCGGCCTGGTCGTCGTCCGCGCCGCGGTCCGCCGCGAAGCCCCGTACGTCGGGCGCGCCGAGCCGGGCGGCGTCGGCGGTGGCGTCGTCGGGCATCAGCTGGGACTCGCGTTCCGCCTCCACCCGGGCCCGGTAGTGCTCCACCTCGCGGGCCCGGGTGGCCTCGTCCCAGCCGAGCACCGCGCCCATCAGCTCGGCCGTGTGGCCCGCCGACTCCAGGCCCCGGTGCGCCGTCTCGAAGGAGATCCGGGTCCGCCGGGTGAGCACGTCCTCCAGGTGCAGCGCCCCCTCGGCACGGGCCGCGTACGTCACCTCGGCGGCAAGGTACTCCGGGGCGCCGGCCAGCGGGGAGGCCAGCAGCGGGTCCGCGTCGATCAGCGCGAGCAGGTCGCGGGTGAGCGTGCCGTAGCGCTCCAGCAGGTGCTCGATCACCCCGACCGGCATCCCGTGCCGCCGGGCCAGGTCCGCCCGGTCCCGCCACATCGCCGGGTAGCCGTCGGCGCCGAGCAGCGGCAGGTCGGCGGTGCGGGAGGGGCGTACGGCACCGAGCCGGTGGGCGGCCCGGTCGACCACGTCGGAGGCCATCACCCGGTACGTCGTGTACTTGCCGCCGGCGACCAGCAGCAGACCGAGCATCGGCTCGAAGACGGCGTGCTCGCGGGACAGCTTGGAGGTGGAGTCTGCCTCGCCGGCCAGCAACGGCCGCAGCCCGGCGTAGACGCCCTCGATGTCGGCCGTCGTGAGCGGCCGGTCGAGCACCGTGTTGACCTGCTCCAGCAGGTATTCGATGTCCCGCGCGGAGGCCGCCGGGTGGGACCGGTCCAGCCGCCAGTCGGTGTCGGTGGTGCCGATGATCCAGTGCCCGCCCCACGGGATGACGAAGAGCACGCTGGTGGCCGTACGCAGGATCAGCCCGGCCTCGCCGGTGATCGCCGAGCGGGGCACCACCAGGTGCACGCCCTTGGAGGCCCGGACGCGGATCCCGGGGCGCAGCCCGACGTCGTTCAGCATCCGCGACATGTCGTCGCTCCACACCCCGGTGGCGGCGATGACGGTGCGGGCACGTACCTCGAACTCGGCGTCCGGGGAGCCGGGGGGCGCCTCCAGGTCGCGGATGCGGACGCCGGTGACCTCGCGGGCCTGCCGGATGAGCCCGACCGCCCGGGTGCTGGTCACCACGGTCGCGCCCAGGCTGGCCGCCGTGCGGGCCAGGGTCACCACCAGCCGCGCGTCGTCGACCTGCCCGTCGTAGTAGCGGATCGCGCCGGCCACCGCGTCGGCGCGCAGGCTGGGGAAGACCCGGCGGGCGCCCTCGCGGGTCAGGTGCCGGTGCAGCGGCATGCCGCGCCCGCCGCCGAAGACCCCGGCGAAGGCGTCGTAGGCCGCCACGCCAGCGCCGTAGTAGGAGCGGCGGAACAGCCGGGCGGGCAGGCCGCGTACGCCCCGCCCGTCGGGCAGCGGAACCAGGATGGGCACCGGTCGGACCAGGTGCGGCGCCAGCCGGGTGGCGAGCAGCCCGCGCTCGGTGAGCGCCTCGTGCACCAGGTGGAACTCCAGCTGCTCCAGGTAACGCAGGCCCCCGTGGATGAGCTTGCTGGAGCGGCTGGAGGTGCCGGCGGCGTAGTCGCGCGCCTCCACCAGGGCCACCTTCAACCCCCGCGAGGCCGCGTCCAGGGCGGCCCCCGCCCCGGTCACGCCACCGCCGATGACCAGCACGTCGAAGCGTTCGGCGCGCAGGCGGCGCAGGTCGGCGGCCCGGCGCTCGGGGGAGAGCTGGCCGGCCGTCGTTCGGGACACGTTGGGGTCACGCACCCGTCCACGGTAACCGCCGCCGCCACCCGGCGGGACACGCCGTCCGCGCCGTACTGTCTGGGGATGGAGGTCGGCCCCCCGTTCCCCGCTGGTCAACCCTTCCCACGCCCGCCGGCCACGCCGGGCCGGCCGAGCCCCTGGGCGGTGGTGGCGGCGGCGGTGACCGGCTGCTGGACGGTCGGGCTCGTCGTCGTCGGCCAGCTCGGCGGCTGGCTGGCCGACCAGGTCCTGCTGGCCTCCGGGCTGGACCGCGTGGTCTTGCTCTGGCCGGCGACGGTGCTGTTCACCGTGCTGCTGGTGGGCGCGCCCGCGCTGGCGCTCGCCCTGCTGCCCCGCTCGGCGACGGTCCGCACCGCCGGCCGGACCTGGCTGGCGGCGGCGCTCGCGCTCGGCGCGCTGGGGCTGCTCCGGGCGTTGCCACCGGTGCACCACGAGGCGTACCTCGCCGCGCTGGCCGCCACGGCCGCGCTGGCCGCCCTCGTCCTGCGGGCGCTGGCCCGCCGCTCGGCGGTCACGACGCCCCGGGTGCCCGCGGCTGTCGCGCCGCGTCGGGTGCCCGCGGCTGTCGCGCCGCGTCGGGTGCCCGTGTCGGCCGTCACGCTGCTCGGGGTGGCCGGCGGGCTGGCGCTGCTGCTGCCCTGGGCCTGGTTGGGGGCGCTCGGCGGGCTGCTGGAGACGGTGCTCGCCGGGCTCGCCGCCGCCGCGCTGGGCGTGCTGGCCGGGGCGCTGCTGGACGGCGCCTTCTGGTCCCGCTTCACCGTCGGCGAGCCGGCCCGGCCGACCCGGTTGGTGCTGGTCGGCGGGCTGGTCGCCGGGGTCGCGCTGCTGCTGCTCGCCGCCGGGGTGGGGCAGTCCGGGGCCCAGCTCCCCCTGCTGCTGACCCTGCCGCCGGCCGGCTTCGCGTTGGCGGCCCTGCACGCGGCGGCCCGCCGTCCGACCCCGGCCGGCCCGCCGGGTGCCGCCTCCGCCGGCTCCCCGGGGGCCGCTCCGGCCGACCCTTCGGGCCCGCTCCCGGCCGATCCCGCCGGGGCCGTCCGCACCGACCCCACCGGCCCCGACGGCCGGGAGCCGGCCGGGCCGGTGACGGGTGCCCTCCGGCCCGCGGCCCGTTGGCTGGTCGGGCTCGGCGTGCTCGGCCCGCTGGCCTTCGCCGACCCCGAGGAGATCACCCTCCTCCTGGCCGGCACCCGCGACGTGCCGTTCTGGGTGGCTGCCGCCGCCGGCGCCGGGCTCGCCGTCGCGGCCGTCCTCGCCGTGGCGTACGGGGTGCTGCTCACCCGTCGTCGGCGGCCGAGCCGGTGGGTCGCCGGGGTGACCGCCGCCGCCCTGCTGGTCGCGGTCGGCGTGGTGGCCGTCGGCGCGGGCCAGCCCGGCCTGCACGGCGAGCGGCTGTTCGTGGTGCTCCGCGAGCAGGCCGACCTCGGCGGCGTCCCGGCGACGACCGGCCGGGCCGGCCGGGACGCCCGGGTCGCCGAGGTCCATCGGCGGCTGGTCGCGACCGCGCAGCGGACCCAGGCCGACCTGCGCCGGGACCTGCGCCGGCTGCGGCTGGACCACACCCCCTACTACCTCGTCAACGCAGTCGAGGTGGACGGTGGGCCGGTGGTACGGGCCTGGCTGTCGCGCCGCCCCGAGGTCGCCCGGGTGCTGGTCAGCCAGCGGGTACGACCGCTGCCCGCGCCGGCCGGCCGCAGTCGCGGCACCGCGTCCGCGCCCGCCGGCCCCGAGTGGAACGTCCGGATGCTCGGTGCGGACCGGGTCTGGTCCCAGCTCGGGGTGGACGGTTCCGGCACCGTGGTGGGCAGTTCGGACTCGGGCGTGGACGGCGGGCACCCCGCGCTGGCGGGCGGCTTCCGGGGCGGCGACGACTCCTGGCACGACCCGTGGGCCGGCACCCGGGCGCCGACCGACCAGGGCGGGCACGGCACCCACACGGCGGGCAGCGCGGTGGGCCGGGGCGGCATCGGGGTGGCCCCGGGCGCCCGGTGGATCGGCTGTGTCAACCTGGACCGCAACCTCGGCAACCCCGCCTACTACCTGGACTGCCTCCAGTTCATGCTGGCGCCCTTCCCCCCGGGCGGGGACCCGTTCACCGACGGGCGCCCGGCGCGCGCCCCGGACATCCTCACCAACTCGTGGGGCTGCCCGGCGATCGAGGGCTGCGACCCGGGCGTGCTCCGGCCGGCCACCGCCGCCCTGGACGCCGCCGGCATCATGGTGGTGGCCGCGGCCGGCAACACCGGGCCGTACTGCGGGTCGATCGACGACCCGCCGGCCCCGTACGCGGACGTGCTGACCGTGGGCGCGGTGGACCGGCAGCGCCGGGTGACCACCTTCTCGTCCCGGGGTCCGGTGCGGGGGGCGGTCAAGCCGGACCTGGTCGCGCCGGGCGACGAGGTGCTGTCGGCGATGCCGGGCGGCGGGTACGCCACCCTGAGCGGCACCTCGATGGCGACGCCGCAGGTGGCCGGCGTGGTGGCGCTGATGTGGTCGGCCGATCCGACGCTGGTCGGCGACCTGCCCCGTACCCGGCAGATCCTGCGGGACACCGCGACCCCGGCCGTGGCGACGTACGCCTCCCGGACGGACACCTGCGGCGGCGACGCGAACGTCACCGGCGCCGGCCTGGTCGACGCGTACGCCGCCGTCCGGGGGGCCCGGGGGTGAGAGCCCGGGCGGCCCGCCGGGTCAGCTCAGCCGGTCGAGGAACTCCCGCGACCGCCGCACCACCAGGGTCGTCGCGTCCGCGTCGTACGACGGCAGCGTGCTGTCGGTGAACAGGTGCTGATCCCCCGGATAGACGAACAGCTCGGCGAGGTCGGAGCCGACGATGCCGACCAGCTCGCGGGCGGCGTCGATGTCGCCCTCCAGGGCGAAGAACGGGTCGGCGTCCATGCCATGGATCTGCACCGGGACCCCGGCGGGCCAGGGGCCGACGGCCCATTCGCCGGTGACGGGCAGGCAGGATTCGTAGAGCAGCGCACCCCTGGCGCCGGGCCGGGTCTGGGCGAGCCGCTGGGCGGTGGCGGCGCCCCAGGAGAAGCCGCCGTAGACCAGGCCCCCGGGCAGGTCGGCCACGGCGCGGTCGGCGCGCTCGCGGAGCACCTCGCCCCCGATGCGCTTCGTCAGCGCGAAGCCCTCGTCGAGGGTCGCCGGTCGCTCGCCGTCGAACAGGTCCGGCGTGTGCACGGTGTGACCGCCCGCCCGCAACTGTTCGGCGAACTCGTGCACCCCGTCGGTGGCCCCACGCAGGTGGTGGAACAGGACGACGTCGGCCATCTCTACACTCCTGTCAACAGACGACAACGATCGAATGATCCATGATTCTAGAACGGTCGATAAATGTCGAGCAATGAGCGGATCCCGGACTACGACCTCGACGAGATGCTCGTGGTCACCGCGCCCGCGCAGCTCCGCGCGCTGGCCGATCCCCTGCGCGCGACCCTCCTGGAGCTGCTCCTGGAGCGGGCCGCCACGGTGACCGAGCTGGCCCGGGCGGTCGATCGACCCAAGAGCAGCGTCGCCTACCACGTGAACGCGCTCGTCGACGCCGGCCTGCTCCGGGTGGTGCGGACCCGGCGGGTGCGGGCGATCGACGAGCGGTACTACGGCCGGGCCGCCCGCACGCTCTACATCGGCGCGCTCACCCGCCCCGAGGACGAGCGGGTCGCGACCGCCGTCAACGGGCTCGCGGAGGCGGTCGCCGAGTCCGCCGCGGCCCACGCCGCCGACGACCTGCGCTGCACCCTCGTCCACGCCCGCATCCCGGTCGAGGAGGTACGCGCGTTCTGGGCCGAGGTGCAGGCGCTGGCCCGCCGCTTCGCCCAGATCCCCCGGTCCGGCGATCAGGTCTACGGGTTCGTGGCCGGCCTCTACCCCACCGACGCGCCGACCCTCCCCGAGCCCGACCAGGAGCCGGAGCCGGAGCCGGAGGCGAAGCCGGAACCGGAGGCGAAGCCGGAACCGAAGCCGGACGCAAAGGCGAAGCCGGAACCGGAGCCGGCCGGCTGACGCGACGCCCGGCTCCGCAAGGCCGCCCAGGAGGCGCTGGCCAGGTCGGTCGCGGCACGCCACGGCGGCCCGCCGGCCGGGCGACGCCGACAAGGCCCCCTCCCGGCAGCACGCTCCGGTGATCTAGGGTCGGCGTCCATGGACCTGGAGATCGTCGAGCTGGGGCCCGACCAGCGGCCCGCCGTGGTGGAGCTGTGCGGGCGGGCACTCGACCTGCCGGAGGACGCGGCCGAGGCGCCGGCCATCGTGGACACGCTTTGGGCACGGGCCGCCACCCACCGTCCGGTGGTCACGTGGGGCGCGTACCGGGAGGGGCGCCTCGTGGGCGCGCTCGTGGGCTCCCTCGCCGCCGGCGGCGGCGCCGCCCGTGGCCACGTCGACCTGGTCGCGGTGGACCCCGCCCACCGGCGGCGGGGCGTGGGGCGGGCGCTGCTGTCGACCGCCGAGCGGACCCTCGCCGGCCTCGGCGCGGCCGAGGTGCTGCTCGCCGGGAATCCGCCGTACTACGCCTGGCCGGGCATCGACGTGCGCTACACCCCGGCGGTCTGCGCCGCGCTGGCGCTCGGCTACCGGCAGGACCGGACGGCGTGGAACATGACCGCCGACCTGTCGTACGACGGCTCCCCCGCGCTGCGCCCGACGGAGCCCGCGGAGGCGCGGCTGGCCGGGCGCGGGGTGACGGTCCGCCGCGCCGGAGCGGGCGACCTGCCGGCGCTGGCGGAGTTCGCCCGCGCCACCTTCGGCGGGGCCTGGGACGCCGAGTTGGCCGGCTCGGTGGGCCGGGAGGGGGCGGGTTGTCACCTGGCCGAACGCGACGGCGAGGTGCTCGGCTTCGCCGCGTACGGGTCGTCGCGGCCGAGCTGGTTCGGCCCGATGGGTACCGCCCCGGCGGCCGAGGGCTCGGGGATCGGCGGGGTGCTGCTGCGCCGGTGCCTGCGCGACCAGCGGGCGGCGGGCGTGACGGCGGCGCAGATCGGCTGGGTGGGGCCGGTCCCCTTCTACTCGGGCAGCGCGGGCGCCCGGATCGAGCGTGTCTTCTTCCTGTACCGCAAGGCACTCGGAGGCTGAGAACGGGGCGAAGGGGATATAGACCCTCATAACGCCATTCGCCCGCATTGGTGATCGTCGCGCCCTACCGTTTCCGGTAGAGGAGGCAGCCATGACCACGGACGACGAACGCCCCGTCCCGTTGCCGTTCGACCGGCTCGACTACGGCGACGCCGAGCAGCAGGCGGAGATGGCCGGCGTCGACGAGCCGGCCGACGAGCCGGTGACGCTGGTCGACGAGCCGGTGCAGATCCCGCAGCCGTACGACCGGGCCCAGAAGAGACGCAACCAACGGCCACTGCCGACGTGACAGCGAAAGGGGCGGACCGCTGACGCGGCCCGCCCCTTTCGGCGTTGGAGCTGGACTCAGAAGTCCATGTCCCCGCCACCCGGACCCGCCGGGGCGGCCGGGGTCTTCTCCGGCTTGTCCGCCACGACGGCCTCGGTGGTGAGGAAGAGCGCCGCGATCGACGAGGCGTTCTGCAGCGCCGAACGGGTCACCTTGGCCGGGTCGATGATGCCCGCGGCCAGCAGGTCGACGTACTCGCCGTTGGCGGCGTTGAGGCCGTGACCCGGGTTGAGGTTGCGGACGTGCTCGACGACCACGCCACCCTCGAGACCGGCGTTGACGGCGATCTGCCGCAGCGGAGCGTCCAGCGCGATCTTGACGATCTGCGCGCCGGTCGCCTCGTCGCCGACCAGGTCCAGCTTGTCGAAGGCGGTCTTGCCGGCCTGCACCAGCGCGACGCCACCACCCGGGACGATGCCCTCCTCGACGGCGGCCTTCGCGTTGCGGACGGCGTCCTCGATACGGTGCTTGCGCTCCTTCAGCTCGACCTCGGTGGCCGCGCCGACCTTGATCACCGCGACGCCGCCGGCCAGCTTGGCCAGCCGCTCCTGCAGCTTCTCGCGGTCGTAGTCGGAGTCGCTCTTCTCGATCTCGGCCCGGATCTGGTTGACCCGGCCCTGGATCTGGTCGGCGTCGCCGGCACCGTCGACGATGGTGGTCTCGTCCTTGGTCACCACGACCTTGCGGGCGCGGCCCAGCATGTCGAGGCCGACGGCGTCCAGCTTGAGGCCGACCTCCTCGCTGATGACCTGGCCACCGGTGAGGATGGCGATGTCGGTCAGCATGGCCTTGCGGCGGTCACCGAAGCCCGGCGCCTTGACGGCGACCGACTTGAAGGTGCCCCGGACCTTGTTGACGACCAGGGTGGCCAGGGCCTCGCCCTCGATGTCCTCGGAGATGATCAGCAGCGGCTTGCCCGACTGCATGACCTTCTCCAGGATCGGGAGCAGGTCCTTGACCGACGAGATCTTGCTGTTGACGATCAGGAGGTAGGGGTCGTCGAAGACGGCCTCCATGCGCTCCGGGTCGGTCATGAAGTAGGCCGAGATGTAGCCCTTGTCGAAGCGCATGCCCTCGGTGAGCTCCAGCTCCAGCCCGAAGGTGTTGCTCTCCTCGACGGTGATGACGCCTTCCTTGCCCACCTTGTCCATCGCCTCGGCGATGATCTCGCCGACGCTGGTGTCACCGGCGGAGATGGAGGCGGTGGAGGCGATCTGCTCCTTGGTCTCGACGTCCTTGGCGAGCTTGGCCAGCTCCTCCGAGACGCTGGCCACGGCGGCCTCGATGCCCCGCTTCAGGGCCATCGGGTTGGCACCGGCGGCCACGTTGCGCAGGCCCTCGCGGACCAGGGCCTGGGCCAGGACGGTCGCCGTCGTCGTGCCGTCACCGGCGACGTCGTCGGTCTTCTTGGCGACCTCCTTGACCAGCTCGGCGCCGATCTTCTCGTAGGGGTCCTCGAGCTCGATCTCCTTGGCGATGCTCACACCATCGTTGGTGATGGTGGGGGCACCCCACTTCTTCTCGAGCACGACGTTGCGGCCCTTGGGGCCGAGCGTCACCTTCACGGCGTCGGCGAGCTGGTTCATGCCCCGCTCGAGGCCGCGGCGCGCCTCTTCGTCGAACGCGATCATCTTGGCCATACGGCGTTGTCCTCCTGGACACTCACGGGCCACCCGGAGTGTGTGTCCCGGATGGGCCGCCTGGTGTACGCACCTTGGGACGTCGCCACCTGGCGACGACGACGTCTCCTCGGTCGGGCCGGATAGCCCGCGACGACCGGCCATGTGCCGCAGCCGCGTCTGGACGCCGCTACGACCGTGGCCCTACCGCCCCGACCATTGGCACTCACGGTATGCGAGTGCCAATGACTTGTTTAGCACTCTCCCCTGCCGAGTGCAAGCACGATCGCCCCGGTCAGCCGAGTTCGCCGGCCAGCCGCGCGCTGTCCACCGGCCCCTCGTGGGCGCGCTGCTCGGCGTACGTGACGACCAGGCCGACCAGCTGGGCGAGGTGGGTGGGCAGGGCCAGCACCGCGGCCACCAGCGTCACCGCGAGCACGCCGGCCGCCGTGCCCGGCGACTCCAGCGGGGTGGTGCCGAACGGCAGCGTGCCGATGCCCTCCACCATGCCGGCGGCCCCGCTGCCGACGATGACCGCCGCCGCCACCAGCGCCACCCGACCGAGCAGCAGACCGAGCCGGTCGTGGAACATCCGGAAGGAACGGCCGATCGGGTGCTGCCGCTCGAACAGGTAGACCGGGCCGGCCATGCTCAGCGCGAAGGCGAAGTAGATGCCGGGGATCACGCAGAAACAGATCCCGAGCCCGATGATCACGCTCATCAGCAGGGTCCAGCCCCAGAGGCCCAGTGCCCGGCGCACCCCGTAGGAAAGGGCCGCGCCCACGCTCACCGGCTGACCGGCCGCCTGCCGGGTGACCACCCAGGTGCCGGCCGCCCAGCCCAGGCCCTGCACGAAACCGAAGACGAGGGCGCTGCCGAGCACCACGGACAGCAGGACGCCCGTGTCGGCCAGGAAGGTGTCGGGCAGCGCGGCGGGGTCATCGGCCATCGACTCCTCCCACTTCGCGGACGGGTCGACGACGAGCGAGAGCACCGACACCACCAGGGCCGGCAGCACCTGGGTGAGCAGCAGGATCGGCAGCAGCAGCCGCCAGCCCCGGCGCACCGCGCCGACGCACCGGCCGAACCAGCCGTTGACGCCGGCGCCGGGCGGGGTGACGAGCAGGTCGGCCGGATCGAGGCCGTGCCCCGGCGGGTACCACCCGTGGGCCGGCTGACCGGGATAGGCGACCGGGGCGCCCGGGTACCACGGCTGCCCGCCGTACGGGCCGGAGCCGACCGGGTACCCGCCGGTGGGCGGGAAGACCCAGCCCTGCGGCTGTTGCGGGCCCGCCGGCGCAGCGCCGCCCGGGCCGACGGGTGGCGTCGCGGACGGGTCGGGATCTCCCGGGGGCGGCGCGGCCTGGGGCGGCTGGTCGGACATGAACCCTCCTCAGCGATGGCTGGAACGGCTCACGATCCTCCCCTGCCGACGCAACCGGGCCGAAGCCCGCCCCCGTGGGGCGGGCCGGCCGACGGCTGCCCGGCCCCGCCGGACCACCCCCGGTCGGCGCCGCGCGACCGATGGTCGGGGAGCCGGTCGGTGCGGGGGCGCGGGAGAGACGCCCGTCAGGCGATGACGCGTACGCGCTCGGCCTGGGGACCCTTCTGGCCCTGGGCGATCTCGAACTCGACCCGCTGGCCGTCGTCCAGCGCCTTGTAGCCGTCCATCTCGATCGCCGAGAAGTGGACGAAGACGTCCTGCCCGCCGTCGACGGCGATGAAGCCGTAGCCCTTTTCGGAGTTGAACCACTTCACGGTGCCCTCTGCCACGGTGCACTTCCTCACTCTGCCCGGCGTTCCACGACCCCGGAGGCCGGGCGGGCCGGCACCGGAGGACCACCGGATCGGCGATCGACGAGGGCCGCTGAAACGGTGACCGAAATCGCACGCTACACGAAGCGTGACGACGGCGCACGACCACAAATCGGACATACTTCGATCGCCTGCCATCGGCGGTCATCGCTGTGATAGGGATTCGTCATGACAAGCACGCCCGGCGGTTCGGGGCCGGCGCGGCGGGCGGAGATCCGGCGGGTCCGGCCCCGGGACGCGGCCCGGATGCGGGCGCTGCGGCTGGAGATGCTCGCCGACGCGCCGCTGGCCTTCCTGGAGACCCTCGCCGACGCGGCGGCCCGGTCGCACGCGGACTACGCGGCCCGGATCGCGTCCGTCTCCGTGGGGGCGGGCACCGCACAGTTCGTCGCGGACCCGGGCGGCCGGCTCGTCGGGCACGCGGGCGGCACGGCGGCCCCCGCCGAGCCGGGGCTGACCGTGGTGTACGCCGTCTACGTCACCCCGCCCTGGCGGGGCACGGGCCTCCTCGGCGAGCTGGTCGACGCGGTAGCGGCCTGGTCCCGCGCCTGCGGGCGCCCCGAACTGATGCTGGAGGTCGTGGTCGGCAACGACCGGGCCTACCGCGCGTACCGGCGGCTGGGCTTCGTCGACACCGGCGTACGCGTCCCGCACCCCACCGTTCCGGCGCTCACCGAACTCCAGATGCGCCGCCCGGCCTGACCCGGCCACCCGGACCGACCCGTTCAGGGGCCGGTCCGGGCAGCCGGCCGGATCACGCGTGCCGGCGGGACTGCACGATGCGGAACCGGTTGGCCACGTAGGCGCCGTCGGTCAGCGCCGAGTTGGCCGCCGCGTTGGCGCCGCTGCCGTGGAAGTCGGAGAAGGCCGCCGACTGGTTCACGAAGACCCCGCCGGTCAGGTTGCAGGACAGGTGCACCCCGACCTCGATCGCCGCGGCCTCGGCCGCGTCGAGGACCGCCTCGTCGGTGGAGTAGACCGCCGCCGTGAGCGCGCCCTTCTCGCCGACCGTGGAGCGCAGGATCTCCAGGCTGTGCGCGGTGGAGTCCGTGGCGATGGCGAACGAGATCGGCCCGAACCACTCCTTCGAGTAGGTCGCGGTGTCGTCGGCCGCCAGCCTGACCACCGTCGGGGTGCGGACCACCGCGCCGGGGAAGGCGGGGTGCTCGACCGTACGCGACTCCAGCACCGCCTCGCCGACCTTGGTGACCTCGTCGAGGCGCTCCAGCACCCCGTCGTTGACGATCGCGCCGGTCATCTCCACCCCGCGCGCCGGGTCGGCGGTGATCTTGGAGACCGCCGCGGCGATCCCGCCCGCCACCTCGTCGAAGCTCTTGTGCCCCTGGTCGGTGGCAATGCCACCGGCGGGGATCAGGATGTTCTGCGACGTGGTGCACATCTGGCCGCTGTAGAGGCTCAGGGTGAAGCCGAGGTTGCGGCACATTCCGGCGAAGTCGTCGGTGGAGTCGATCACCACCGTGTTCAGCCCGGCCTTCTCGGTGTAGACCGCCGCCTGCCGGGCGTTGGCCTCCAGCCAGTCGCCGTACTCGGTGGAACCGGTGAAGTCGATGATCTTCACGGCCGGGTGCAGGGCCAGCGTGGAGGCGAGCTTCTCGCCGGGGGCCTCGGGGGCCAGCAGCACCAGGTTCGGGTCGAAGCCGGCCTCGGCGAGCACCTCCCGGGCGTACTTCACCGTGATCGCCAGCGGCAGCACGGCGCGCGGGTGCGGCTTGACGACCACCGGGTTGCCGGTGACCAGCGAGGCGAACAGTCCCGGGTACGAGTTCCAGGTCGGGAAGGTGTTGCAGCCGATCACCAGCGCCACGCCACGGGGCACCACGTGGAAGGTCTTGGTCATCCGCAGCGGGTCGCCCTTGCCGGCCGCCTTCTCCCAGCCCGCCGTCCCCGGGTGCCGGGTCATCTCGGCGTACGCGTAGGCGACCGCCTCCAGCGCGCGGTCCAGCGCGTGCGCGCCGCCGGCCTGGAAGGCCATCACGAATGCCTGGCCGCTGGTGAACTGCACCGCGTTGGCCAGCTCGAAGATGTGCTTGTGCAGCCGGTCGAGAATCTCCAGGCAGACCCCCGCCCGGGCCTGCGGGCCGGCGTCGCGCCAGCCGGGCAGCGCGGCGGAGGCGGCGGCGACCAGCTCGTCGGCGCCGGCGTGCGGGTAGCGGACGTTCAGCTCGACGCCGAACGGGCTGGTCTCGGTGGCGACCCGGTCGGCCGCGCCCGGCTGGTCGAGGGGAAAGTCACCGCCGAGGTACGCCTCGAAGGCGGCCTTGCCGTCGGCGGCGGCGGTCTCCCCGTAGACCCGGGGGCTGGGCGACTCGGGGTAGGCGGACCAGTACCCGCGCTCCGTGATCGCGGTCAGCGCACGGTTGAGGGTGTCGGCGTGCCTGTCGTACAGGGGGTGCGGGGTCTCCGTCATGCCCGCCATCATGCAACAGAAAGCCCCAGGATCAGTAGAGCCGTGTCACAACTCAGATCGTGAGCTGCCAGTCGGTCCAACCGTCGACGGGGCGGAACCCGAGCTGCTCGTTGATCCGCACCATGTGGGCGTTCTCGGCCGCGTTGAAGGTGTCGATCGCGCGTACCGCCGGCTCGTGGGCCAGCAGGTGACGCAGGTTCTCGACCTTGGTGAGCAGGCCGAGCCGATGGCCGCGGTGCTCCGGGTCGACGATGGTGATCTGCTGGAACGCGTGCCACTCGGCCGAGGCGCCCACGTCGAGCAGGGTCCAGGCGACCACCCGGCCGGACGCCTCGTGGCGCGCCGCCGTGTGGTAGCGCCGCCGCCCCCGCGCCGCCAGCGCCCGCTCGATGCCACGGACCCGTTCGACGTCGATCCGCTCCGGCTCCCACTCCACGTCGCCCAGGGGCGCGTCGGTCATCAGCCGGCCGTCGAGGTAGGCGATGTCGGCGGCGTACTCCTCGGGGGTGTTCCCCTGCCAGCGCAGGAGGCGGTAGCCGGCGGCCCGGCCCCGGGCCTCGGCCAGGGCGGCGTCCAGGCCGTCCTGGTCGAGCCGGGTGGTGTCGAGCCGGCGGCGGACCTCGGCCAGGGCGGGCCGGGCGCCGGTCGACGCGGCGAAGGCGGCGGCGGCCCCGGAGCGGGCCGGGCCGCCGGGCAGCGCGGAGACCGCCATCGCCAGCACCCGCTTGCGGCCCCGCTCCCGCAGCAGGCGTACGCCGTGCTCGTGCAGCGCACGGCCGACGCCGCGACGCCGGAACTGCGGGAGCACGACCACCTCGGCCGTGGCGTTCTCGGTGTTGTCGAGCTGTGGAAGGTCCAGCGCGAGGTAGCCGGCCGGCACGCCGTCGAGCCGGGCCAGCGCCCAGAGCGGCTCGTTGCCCGGCATCGGGTGCCGGATCGCCGCCTCGAAGCGCCGCCGGCAGAAGGGCGGGAAGTCCGGCAGGTCGACGTCGTTGGCCGCCGCGCCGATCCGGTACGCCTCGTCGATCGCGGCCTGGTCGGCGGCGTCGAGCGGCGCGATCGTGATGCTCATCGACCGAGGGTGCGCCACACGACGACGATCGGGCCAGCGAATTAACTCGCTGGCCCGATCGGAAGTTGGTCGGGAGGGACGCTCGCACAACGCCTCCGGCGTTGGGTCGCAAGAACTGAAAGTCTCCGGCGAAACGCCCTCCCGCACGGAGCATCTTGCGCCGTCCGGTTCCTGCCGTCAAGTCCTTGTCAGCACGTTTTCCGCACTCACAGCGAAAACCCAGTTACCCCCCGAATCCCCCAACCCGGCCCCGAACCCCGAGGTCCCGGCGCGTCGATCATGAGGTTGGCGGCACTGTTCGCGATCGACTTCGCCGTCAACCTCATGATCGACGCGGGGAGGGTGGGAGGAGGGGTGGGGAGGGGTGGGGAGGAGGGTCAGCCTAGGAGGCCGGCGTCGCGCGCGGCGCGCAGGGAGGGCTTGATGCGGTGGGTGGGGCCGACCTCCCCGGCCACGGCGTCGAGGGTCTTGAGGCCCTCGCCGGTGTTGAAGACGACGGTCTCCGCGGTCGGGTCGAGGCGGCCGGACTCGACCAGCTTGCGCAGTACGGCCACGGTCACCCCGCCGGCGGTCTCGGCGAAGACGCCGGTGGTCCGGGCCAGCAGCCGGATGCCGGCGCGGATCTCGTCGTCGTCGACGTACTCCATCCAGCCCCCGGTGCGGCGTACCGCCTCCAGCGCGTAGACGCCGGCCGCCGGATCGCCGATGTTGAGGGACTTGGCGATGCCGGTCGGCTTGACGGGCGTGATGGTGTCGGTGTCGGCGTGCAGGGCCGTGGCGATGGGGTTGCAGCCGGCCGACTGCGCGCCGAACACCTTCCAGCCACCGGCCGGCGCCTCGACCAGGCCGATCTCCACCAGCTCGGCGAACGCCTTGTCGATCTTGGTGAGCAGCTCGCCGGAGGCCATCGGGATCACCACCTGCGCGGGGATCCGCCAGCCGAGCTGCTCGGCGACCTCGTAGCCGAGCGTCTTCGAGCCCTCGGCGTAGTAGGGGCGCACGTTGACGTTGACGAAGGCGGTGTCCTCGAACTCGTCCGTCTCCACCAGCTCGCCGCAGAGGCGGTTCACGTCGTCGTACGAGCCGTCGATGGCGACCAGTTCGCCACCGTAGACGGCGGTGGTGATGACCTTGCCCTGTTCGAGGTCACCGGGGATGAAGACCACCGACGGCGCGCCGGACCGGGCGGCGTGCGCGGCGACCGAGTTGGCCAGGTTGCCGGTGGACGCGCAGGCGTAGCGGCTGAAGCCGAGCGCGCGGGCGGCGGTCAGCGCCACCGAGACCACCCGGTCCTTGAACGAGTGGGTCGGGTTGGCACTGTCGTCCTTGACCCAGAGCGGGGCGGTGATGCCCAGCTCGGCGGCGAGGTGCGGGGCGGCCACCAGCGGGGTGAAGCCCGGGTCGAGGGTGACGCGGGTGGCCGGGTCCTGGCCGGCGGGCAGCAGCGCCGCGTACCGCCAGATGTTCTGCGGGCCCGCCTCGATCTGCTCCCGGGTGACCGTCGCCAGCGCGGCGGCGTCGTAGTCGACCTCCAGCGGGCCGAAACACTCGTAGCAGGCGTGCTGGGCGGCGAGCGGGTAGCGGGCCGAACAGGCGCGGCAGACCAGGGCGCGGGCGGGGCTGGCGGCGGTGTCGATGCCGGAGGGGGCGAACGTCGACGTCATGTCGAGGGTCCTCTCATCTTTCCCCGCATCGCACCCTGCGGCGGGGACGGAATTGGCACCTGCCCCGCCGGTCGCTCTGCGGTGAGCGCGCGGGGTGGTTGCCGGGGCGTCGTCGGGCCGTATCCCTCAGCCCCTCTGGATGAGGTATGCAGTTGTGCCGTCGAGTCTAAGCACCGACGCCGCCCGGATCGACGGGAGATCCCACGCTGTGAGCGATTTCGCAGCCACCGCCGGGCGGGCGGGCGGACCTTCCTCGACGGTACGGATTCAGGCGGTCACCGAGCGGGAGCCGGCGGGGCGCCGGGCGCGCAGCGCGGTGTCGACCGCCCACGCGCCGGGACCGAACACGGCGATCAGCAGGAACGACCAGCAGAACAGGACGGCCAGCTCACCGCCGTTGCGCAGCGGGAGCAGCGCGTCGGGCTGGTGCACCACGAAGTACGCGTAGGCCATCGAGCCGGAGGCCAGCAGGGCCGCCGCCCGGGTCAACAGGCCGACGAGCACCAGCCCGCCGCAGACCGCCTGGATCAGGGCGGCCCACCAACCCGGCCACTCGCCGAGCGGGACCGCCTCGCCGGTGCCACGGCTGCCACCGAGCACCCCGAGCAGCGAGGCCAGGCCGTGGCAGAGGAAGAGCAGGCCGACGACGGCGCGGAACAGGGACAGGGCCGGGCCACCGATCCGGTCAGCGAGCATCAGGGCACCTCCGGGCAGGACGACGGGACGACACCAGAATGCCGCCGGACATTTGACTGTGTCGATTGGATCCCCCTCCTTGGGAACGCTCCCACGCTCACTCGACGCACTGTCCACAAGGGCGCTGGCGCGGGCCCGTTACGGTGCGGGCACATCGACGGAAAGGAACGCGCGATGCGTCGCAAGCTCGTCCCGGTGGTGGCACTCTCCATGGCCTGCCTGCTGGCGCTCACCACCGCCTGCTCCACCGGCAACCGCAAGAAGCGGAACCGGTCCGCCGACCGGCCCGCCGGCACCGCCGCTAAGCGGGACGACGTCGACACCGCCCCGGCGACCACCCGGGCGACCCCGAGCCCCCGCCGCACCGGCGACCGGCTCACCTGCCTCGAACTGCGCGACACCCGGGTCGGCAGCAGGAAGGTCCGCTACCGGGAGTACGCCACCCCGATCCGCCTCACCGACGGCCGGTGGGCCGACCGGGACGGCACGACGGTGGAGTTGCAGAGGCCGTGCGCCCTCGGCGACCTGGACGGCGACGGCGCGGGCGACGCGATCGGCGTGGTCATGCTCGACGGCGGCGGCACCGGCCGCTTCTTCACCCTCGCCGCCTGGCGCAACGTCCGGGGCGAACCGGACTACCAGGCCCAGGTCGACCTCGGCGACCGCACTCCGGTGGAGAGCGTCAGCGTGCGCGACGGCAGGGCGACGGTGGTCTACCTGACCCGGCCGGCGGACGGCCCGATGGCGGAGCTGAGCATCCGGCGCACCGCCGTCTACCAGCTCAGAGGCACGACGCTGGCCGAGCTGAGCCACACCGACGCCCGGGTGACCGGGGCGCCCGGCGACGGGGGCACCGCCGACGCCCCGGGCGCGGGGGACACGGTCCCCGACGCCGACTCCCCCACGCGCAAGCGCAGGTCCCGCTCCCGCTGACCTCCCGCAACCGCGCCGCCTCAGCCCGGGACCGGTCGGTGGGTCGGTGGCGTCGGCAGCTGTACGAGTTCGGTGGCCGGGCAACCCTGCCGGCTCACCGTGCCGACGCAGCCCCACCCCGAACCCGGAACGCGTTCGAAGTACTGGACGGGCTGCGACGGGATGGCCTCGGTGGTGAACGTGCCGGCACCGCTCGGGATGCGCTGCTCGTGGGAACCGGTCGTGTCGGTGTACGAGGCGACGATGTGCCACCGGCAGGTGTGGGTGGTGACCTCCGGCTGGATGCGGAACGCCATGTTCGACTGACCGTTGCCCAGCTCGACGACGTTGCGGCGGAAGTAGAGCTGGCCCTCGTGCGGCTCGCCCTCGTCGAGGACGTACGGACCGTGCGGCTTGTCCGTCGGCCCGCCGGTCAGGTCCCACAGCAGCCCCTGCCGGGGCTCCGCACCCGCCGGCGGAATGGTGACCACGGTCTGCGCCGTGGGGGCGTGGCACGAGTCCTTCACGGCGGTCATGTTGTTGATCGTGAGTCCGGCGGCGCGGTCACTGTTCAGGTTCAGGTCGAACGTCTGGGCATGGCCGCGATTCTCGTTGCCGTCCTCGAAGGGCTCCACATAGGACGCGTGCTCGACGACCCGGCCGCCGAGCGGCTCCAGGAACTCCCACACCCGCTCCCTGTGACCGTTCAGGGCGGTGAGGGTGGCCTGCTCGCCCCCGGTCAGCGGCCGGTCCAGCAGCACGGTGAAGGCCTCGGGCAGGTACCGGTCGTAGTCGAGGGGAGTGACGGTGGACACGAACGCGGACTGCTCACGGTCGACCGCCTGCTGAGCCTGCTTGTCCGAGCGGGCCCGATCGGTGGCCGTCGACCGGTCCAGGAAGAGGTTGGCGTGGTAGGCGAAGAGCACGCCGGCCACGACGACCACGGCGGCGACGGTCGCTTACACCGCACGCTGCTTCGGCGGAAGGCCGCGAAACCCGGGGAGGCGTTCATCCGCCAGCACGGCCCAGGCCTTCGGCCCGGACGGCTGCGCCGGTGGCGGCACGGGCGGGGATGTGGACGACGGCTCAGCTGGTGACGTCCTTGCGGGTGAAGCGCCAGAACGCCAGCCCCCAGAACAGCGTCGCGTAGCTGATCGCCGAGATCGCGCCGCGTACCACGTCGTCGGTCTGCACCGGCGTCGACAGCAGCCCCAGCCAGGCGGTGCTGTAGTGCGTCGGCAGGAACGCGCGCAGCGCGCCCAGGGCGGTGATCTGGTCGAGGATGCTGGAGAGGATCCAGAGCAGCACCGCGCCACCGACCGCGCCCAGCGCGGCGTCCGTCACCACCGACAGCAGGAACGCCAGGCCGGCCACCACCAGGAGTACGACTGCCAGGTAGCCGAGCACGCCCAGCAGCCGCAGCAGCCCCTCGCCCGGTTCGAGCTGGGCCGCCACCGTGCTGCGCAACGGCTCCCAGCCGTAGCGCAGCGTGCCGATCAGCAGGGCGGTGCCGGCGAGCAGCAGCAGCGCCAGGGCCGAGTAGACGAGCGCGACGACCAGCTTCACCGTCAGCAGGCGGGCCCGGGGCACCGGCACCGCCAGCAGGTAGCGCAGGCTGCCCCAGCTCGCCTCGCTGGCCACCGTGTCCCCGCAGAACAGCGCCACCACCACGACCATCAGGAACGACGCCGAGACGAAGATGGTGAAGAGCGTGAAGTTCAGCCCGCCCGACGTGGCGAACTCCACCAGGCTGCCGAACTCCCCGCGCCCGTTGTCGTCGTCGTCGCCCGTGTCGAACTGGAACGCGATCAGGATGATCAACGGCAGCAGCACCATGAAAGCCAGCGCGAGCTGCGTACGCCGCCGGGAGGCCTGCCGCCGGAACTCGGCGCCGAACGGCAGGGTCGCCGAGGGCCGGTAGCCGGCCGCCGCTCCCACCGTGGGTGACGTGCCCGCCATCATCGGTCCCCGCTTCCCCGAGAGTTCTCGCCCACCAGGGCGAGGAACGCGTCCTCCAGGCGGCGCCGTGGCACCACCCGGTCCACCCCGATGCCGGCCCGGACCAGCTCGGCGACCACCTCGCTGCGGGCGGTGCCGTTGGTGTCCACCACGAGCTGCCCCTCGCCGTCGGGAAGCACCCGCACCCCGTCCAGGCCGTCCAGCACCGCCCGGGCGGCCTCCGGGTCGGTCACGTCGAAGAGCACGCTGGGCGACTCGCCGACGATCTCCTCGACCGGGCCCGAGGCGACGATGCGGCCCTTGTTCACCACCACGGCGTGCGTACAGGTCTGCTCCACCTCGGCGAGCAGGTGGCTGGAGACCAGCACCGCCCGTCCGTCGGTGGCGTAGCGCTGGAGCACCCGGCGCATCTCCGCGATCTGCGGCGGGTCGAGCCCGTCGGTGGGCTCGTCCAGCACCAGCAGCTCGGGCAGGCCCAGCATCGCCTGCGCGATGGCGAGGCGCTGTTTCATGCCGTGGCTGTAGTTCTTGATCCGCCGGTGCACGGAGTCGCCCAGGCCGGCGATCTCCAGGGCCTCCTCGAAGTGCGCGTCCTCGGCGGGCCGCCCGGTGGCCCGCCAGTACGCCTTCAGGTTGTCCAGACCGGACAGGTGCGGCAGGAAGCCCGGCCCCTCGACCAGCGCGCCGATCCGGGACAGCACCGGCGAACCGGGCACCAACCGGTGCCCGAAGACGTAGATCTCGCCGGCCGTCGGCTGGGTCAGCCCCATCAGCACCCGCAGCGTGGTGGTCTTGCCCGCGCCGTTCGGGCCGAGCAGGCCGACGACCTGACCGGGGTGCACCTCGAAGTCCACGTTCGAGACGGCGACGAAGCCGTCCGCGTACTCCTTGCGGAGCTGCCGCACGGCCAGCGGGACGCCCGCGTACGCCGGGTGCACGGAGCTGTCCTGGCGGCGGTGCCGGCGGCGGACCACGGCGACGACCACGACGAGCCCGACGGCGATCGCCGCGACCAGGCCGGCCAGCACCCAGCGCCACACGGTGGCGGAGGTGGGGATCGGGTCGCCGGCGACGGTCGGCAGGCTGACCGTGCTTCCGCCGGCCGAGACGGTGTACACGGCCGGCTCGACGGGGGTGGCGTACGCCTGGTCGGAGGTCGCCACCACCACGCGCAGCCGGTGCCCGGCCTCGAAGCGCCGGACGATCGCCGGCAGGGTGACGGTGACCGGCCGCGCCGCGTCGATCGTCGGCGGCAGGCCGGTGAGCCGGACCGGGGCGACCAGGCCGTTGGGCAGGGTGGCCGCCCCGTTGGGGTCGACGTCGTAGAGCTTGACGAAGAGCACGGCCTCCCCCGTCGGCGACGCCGCCCGGACGTCGACGGTCGGGGCGCCCACCACGTCCACGGCCGCGGCCAGCGGCTCGGACTCGAACCGGGCGTGCTGGCCGGGGATGTCCCCGGCCACGCCGCCGAGCAGCGACGACAACTCACCGGCGAAGGGCACCGAGGAGATGGCGGCCGGGTTGCGCGACGGCGGGTTGGCCACGGGCTGGGCGGGGCCGGCCACCGGCACGTCCCGGCGGGCCGTGCCGGCGACGCCGGGGTAGTCGGCGTAGCGGTAGCCGGTGGCCACCAGCCCCCGGTCGAGGGCGTCGAAGCCGGCGATGCGGGACCAGGTGAAGTCGTCGCCCGGTGCGTCGCCCTCGCCCTTGACGTAGTGGTCGAGCCACTGCACGGTCAGGAACTTCACCCGGTCCGAGTCGGTCTTCGGGCCCTCGCCGCCGTCGTGCCCGCCGGTGAACCAGGCCACCCGGACGGGCGTGCCGGCGGCGGCGATGCCGCGCGCGTTGGCATCGGCCTCGCCGAGCGGGAAGAGGGTGTCCGCCTCGCCCTGCACCAGCAGGGTCGGCGCCTTGATCCGGTCGAGCACCCCGGCCGGGCTGGAGCGGCGCAGCAGGTCCACGGCGGCCTGGTCGGCCTTGCCGGTGGTGGCGATCCGCAGGTACGCGGCGCAGATGTCGGCGGCGAACCGGCCGCACGCCGGGTCGGCGGCTCCGGCGGGCCCGCGTCCCGGTCCGGTGCCCGGACCGGCGCCCGGCCCCGGGCTGGGCGGGCCGGCGGAGGCGGGCGCCCCCTCGGGCTGGGCGGTGCTGGTCCCGGAGAGCCCGGCCGGCCCGGAGCCGACGTTGCCGCCGCCGCCGAAGAAGAGGCCGGCCCAGCCGGACTTGAACACGCCCTCGGTGGGCTCCTTGCCGGTGCTCTCCGGCAGGAACGAGCGGGACAGGTCGTTCCAGGTGATCATCGGCACGATCGCGTCGACGCGCTGGTCCTGCGCGGCGAGCAGCAGCGCCAGGCCGCCGCCGTACGAGCCGCCGACGACGCCGACCTTCGGGTCCCCGGCGGCGTCGGTACGGATCTCGGGCCGGGCGGCGAGCCAGTCCAGCAGGCGTTCGGCGTCCCGGACCTCGTAGTCCGGGTGGTCCAGGTGGATCTGCCCGCCGCTGCGGCCGAAGCCCCGCGCGGTCCAGGTGAGCACCGCGTATCCGCGTCCGGCGAACTCCTCGGCGTCGGCGCGGACGGACTCCTTGGTGCCGCCGAAGCCGTGCGCCAGCAGCACCGCCGGCACCTTGTTCGCCGCCGAGGCGTCCTCGGGCAGGTAGAACGTGGTGTCCAGGTCGACGGACCGGTCCCCACCCGGCCCGGAGGGGACCTTCACGAACGCCGCCTCGGTGCGGACGTCCGGCCCCTGCGGCAGCACCGCCCAGGTCACGGCGGCGGCGAGCAGCACGACGACCACCGTCGCGGCGACGGCGCGTCGGCGGGTGGGCAGGGCACGCCGGATCCACGCGGCCGACAACGGCGATCTCATTCGGCACACGGTACGGCCCGGATCCTGAGCGTTGGCTGAGATCCTCCGTACGTCCGTCCGGTTGATCCGATCGGCGTCGCACCGGCGCGGTCCAGACCGTCTCACGGAGATGAATTCGGATCACGTGAATTCCGATGTTCGTCGGAAATCCACTCCGATCCATCCTTGTCACTCTCTGGCCCGGCACGCACGGTGCCCGGCAGATGACCGACCGGTTACTTCGGGCTTCATGACGCAAAGCTGACCGTCCGGCGGCCGGAACGGCCCCCGCTGGTCGGTTAGTTTTCCGGTCCGGTGCACGGGACTTCAGCGTCGACCCCCGACACCCCCACCGATCCCGTGCTCCCGCCGGAGGAGACAGACATGACCGTCCCCGCACCGCCGGCCCGCCGGCGGCCCACCGCGGTGGGCCGCGTACTGCCGCTGCTGCTCCTCGTCGCGCTGCTCGCGCCGATGACCCTGCTCTTCGTCCAGACCTGGCAGCTCACGGCCGACGACCGGGACCTGGCCGGGCGGGAACGGCTGGGCGTGGAGTACCTGCGCGCCCTCGCCCCGGTCACCCACGCCCTGGTCGACGCCCAGTCCGCCGCCGTCGCCGCCCGGCCCGTCACCAGCGAGGCGCTGACCCGCGCGGTCGAGGCCGCCGCCTCCGTCGACGCGCGGATCGGCGACGAGTTGCGCACCCAGGAACGCTGGGCGGGCCTGCGGGCCAGGATCGAGGCGCTGGGCGCCCGCGGCCCCGCCGACCCGGAGGCGGCCTTCACCGCGTACGGCGAGGCCGCCGACCTGCTGCTGGCCCTGCACGGCAAGGTCCGGGAGACGTCCGGGCTCGTCCGCGACCCCCGGCCGGACTCCTTCTTCCTCCAGCACGCGAGCCGGGACCTGCCCGAGACGGTCGTGGCGACCGGACGACTGGCCGACCTGGCCGTGCTCGCCGCGCGCCGGCCCGCCGCCGACCGGAACCGCACCGCCGTCGAGATCGCCGCCCTCCGGGTGGGCCTCCTCACCCCGGCCGGCGACCTGGTCACCGACCTCCGGGCCGCCGTGGACAGCTCGGAGAGCGCCGACCTCGGCCCGAGCGTGCTGAACCCGCTCGACACCTACCAGCGGGCCGTCGAGGCGTTGGCGGCCCATTCCGCGCCAACCGGTCGCGACGCGGAGACCGACCAGGCGCGGATCGCCGGCGCCCGGCTGAACGCGCAGACCGCCGCCGAGCAGCTCCAACCCGTCATCCTGGACGAACTCGACGCGCTGCTCGCCGCGCGCTCCCGCGACCTGGACCGGGACCGCTGGCTGACCGTGGCGGCCGGGGTGCTGGCCGTCCTGCTCTGGGCGGCACTGGGCGCGGTGTGGCTCGCCGCCGTGCGGCGGGCCTCCGGGCGCGCGGCACAGGCCCGGCGGGGGCGGTACGGCGCCGACGCCCCGCCGGAGGACACGCCGTGGCAGCCGGGCGCCGCCCGGGTCACGGAACCGCGTCAGCTCCAGCCGGCGGGGGCGACCCGCGAGCCCGGGAGCACGCAGTGGGGGACCTTCGATGCTGCTCGCTAGGCTCCGCATCCGGGGCAAGCTCGCACTGCTCGTGGTCATCCCGCTGCTGAGCATGGTGGCGCTGGCCGTGCCGGCGGTCCTCGACCGTGTGGCTGCCGCGCAACGGGCCGGCGACATCGCCGACCGGGTCCGCGTCGCCAGCCGGATCGGCAGCCTCGTGCAGGACCTGCAACAGGAGCGCGTCCTCTCGGTCGGGCTGCTGCTCGGCCGGGTCACCCGGACCGAGCTGATGCAGAAGACCGCCGGCGTGGACGACCGGGTCGCCGACCTGCGGGCCGCCCCGGCAGGCCTGCTGCCGCCGGAGGTCACCGAGGCCCTGCACGGCGTACGCGGGCTCACCGACCTGCGTGCCGCGGTGCTCGCCGGCACCGCGACCCCGGACCAGATCATGGCCGCATACGGGCCGGTCAGCACGGGACTGATCGACGCGCTGCGGCTGCCGTTCGGGGTGGACACCGGCACGGCGGCCGGGCGGCAGGTGCTGGCCCTGGACGGGTTGCTCCGCGTCGACGAGGCGATGGGCGCCTGCGCCACCCTCATCGTGCTCGTCAAGGCCACCGGCTCCCCCCGGGCGAGCGCCTCGTACGTCGCCTGCATGGCCGGGCTGCGGGCGGACAACCAGGGGTTCCGCAGCCTGATCACGCCGGAGCAGTTGAAGCTGGTGACGCTCAACGACGCGGCCGTGGCCGCCCGGACCAGCGCGGACTTCCTCACCAGGAGCGCACTGGACCCGGCCGGCGCGACCAGGGACATCCCGCTGGACGCGCTCTTCCCGTCGGTCCGCTCGATGATCACCTTCGGGCAGTTCATCGAGAAGAAGCTCGTCGCCGACGTCATCGCCGAGGTGAGCGGGCAGCAACGCCGGGCGCTGACCGAGGCGTACCTGGTGGGCGGGATCGTCACCCTGATCCTCGCCCTGGTGGTGCTGCTCAGCGCGGCCGTCGCCCGGACGGTGGCCCGGCCGCTGACCCGGCTCACCCGCTCCGCCGACCGGGTGGCCCGGGTCGCCGAGGCGGAGCTGACCCGGGTCGCCGACGACGAGACCGAGGGCGCCGCGCCGGTACGCCTCGACCCGGTCGACGTGCGCGCCCGCGACGAGATCGGCGACCTGGCCCGCGCGTTCGACCGGGTGCAGAGCACCGCCGCCCGGCTCGTGGAACGGCAGGTCGCCGGCCGGCGCAACGTGGCCCAGATGTTCGGCCACGTCGGCCGCCGTACGCAGAACCTCGTCGGCCGGCAGATCGCGCTGATCGACCGGCTGGAACGGCAGGAGACCGACCCCGGTCGGCTGGAGCACCTGTACCGGCTCGACCACATCTCCAGCCGGCTGCGCCGCAACGCCGGCAGCCTGGTGGTGCTCTCCGGCTCGGCCGGCGCCGACCCCCACGTGGCGCCGGTGCCGCTCGGGGACGTGGTCCGGCTGGCGCTCGGCGAGATCGAGGACTACACCCGGGTCGACGTGCAGGTCCCGCCCGGCGTGTCGGTGGCGCCCGGCGCCGTCGGCGACCTCGTCCTGGCGCTGGCCGAGCTGATGGAGAACGCGACCGTCTTCTCCCCGCCGCACACCCGGGTCACCGTGGGCGGCGAGCCGACCGGCTCCGGCGCCCGGCTGACCGTGGTGGACCGGGGCATCGGCATGGCCCCGGAACGGCTGGCGGAGGAGAACGCCCGGCTCACCCGGCGGGAGCGGCTCGATCTCGCGCCGACCGAGGTGCTGGGGCTCTTCGTGGTGGGTCGGCTGGCCCGCCGGCACGGCTGGGAGGTGCGACTGACGCCGACCGCCGGCGGCGGGGTGACCGCGCACCTGGACGTCCCGGAGACGTCGCTGGTGGTCCACCGCGCCGAGCGGGCCGGCGTGACCGTGGCCCGGGCCGCCGTACCCGCCCGCGACCGGCGCCCGCCCGACGCGCCGGAGGCCGTCCGGCCCCGCGCGGTGGTCGGCGCGACCCCGGCCGGGTCCGACGCGGTGGTCGGGGCGGCCCCGGAGGCTGCGCCGTCCGGGTTCGACGCGGCGCTGCTGAGCCGCGCCACCCGCAGCCTGGAGTCCGGCGCCTCCTGGGACGCGTTCAGCTCCGGTGGCGGGCCGACCGGCGTCGAGCTGCGGGCACCGGCCGGCACCGAGCCACGGGCACCGGCCGCAGTCGCCTCGCGGGGCATCCGGCAGCGGGTACCCGGCGCCACGCTGCGCCCGGCCGGGCCGCCGGCCGCCCCGCCGCAGCCCGGACCGGTGGAGGCCGCCGACGCGGACCCGGCCGCCGCCCGCGCCCTCGTCGAGGCCGTCGAGTCGGGCGTACGCCGGGCCGAGCTGGGCCGGCACACGCCGGACGGCAGCGCGCCGGCCGGCAGCGCGCCGGCCGGGCTGACCCGGCGGGTGCCCGGGGCGAACCTGACCGCCACGCCGGCCCGACAGCCCGACAGCCCACCGGAGAACCCGGACGAGGTCCGCGACCTCCTCACCGCGTTCGAGGCGGGCGTCGCCCGCGCTCTGCGTGAAGTCAACCAAGACCGCCGCTACGAAGAGGGAACATCACGGTGACCAGCCCCTTCCCGCACGACAACGTCGACCACCAGAACCCGGGCGCAGGGGACCTGAGCCCGGAGGCGCGCACCTTCAACTGGTTGCTGGACTCCTTCACCTCCAGCACGGCCGGCGTGCTGGAGGCCATCGCCGTCTCGTCGGACGGGCTGCTGATGGCCATGTCGGCGATCAAGGACCGCTCCAACGCGGAGCGGCTCGCCGCGGTGGTCTCCGGCATGACGAGCCTCGCCGGCGGCGCCGCGAGCTGGTACGCCCTCGGCGGGCTGAACCGGGTGGTCGTGGACATGGCCGAGGGCTACCTGCTGATCAGCGCGATCAGCAGTGGCTCCGTGCTCGGGGTGGTCGCCGACCGCTCGGCGAACCTCGGCACCGTCGCCTACGAGATGACGCTCTTCGCCGGGCGGGCCGGTGGCGCCCTCACCCCGAGACTGATCGCCGAACTGAAGAACGCCGCCCAGCAATGACCCCCGAGGTCGCCGGCGAGGGGCCGGACCCGGAACCCACGGTCCGGATCCGGCCCTACCTGCGCGCGTCGTCCCCGCACGACGCCCGGCCCGGCCTGCCGGCCACCACGGCCGCGCCGACGACCGAGGACGGGCCCGCCGGCCCGCGCCCGTTCGTGCTCACCGCCGGGCGGGTGACCGGCGCCGACCCGGCGATCGGGCTGGAGACGCAGGTGACAGCCCGGCCGGCGGCCGACCGGGCGGCGCCGCTGACCTGGCTGGCGCCCGAGTTGCAGGCGATCGTCTCGCTCTGCGACGAGCCGATCTCGGTCGCCGAGATCTCCGCCCGTACCCGGTTGCACTTCGGCGTGACCCGGGTGCTGGTCGGCGACCTCCGCGCCGCCGGCCACCTGGACGTGCACGAGGGCGCCGACGCCCTCGATCCCGACATCATCCTGCGAGTGATTGATGGACTCCGTGCGATCTCCTGAATGGCCGGTCGCCCCGCTGGGCGGGATCGCCGCCAACAGCGCCGCCGCCCGGTACGGCTCCCCCACGGGGCCGCAACCCGCCGCGTCCGCTCCGCCGCCGCACCGGGCGTCGGCCACCGGGGTGGCCGCCGTGCCCCGGCCGGCACCGGCCGCCGCACCGCCGATCCCGGTCAAGATCCTCATCGCCGGCGGCTTCGGGGTCGGCAAGACCACCACGGTCGGCGCGATCTCCGAGATCGCCCCGCTGACCACCGAGGCGGAGATGACCACCGCCGGGATCGGCGTCGACGACCCGGGCGTACGCTCCGCGAAGACCACCACCACGGTGGCGATGGACTTCGGCTGCGTCACCATCGACCGCAGCCTGAAGCTGTACCTGTTCGGCACGCCGGGGCAGGCCCGGTTCGGTTTCATGTGGGACGACCTGGCCCGGGGGGCGCTCGGCGCCCTCGTCGTGGTGGACAGCGCCCGGCTGGACGACTGCTACCCGGCGATCGACTTCTTCGAGCGGGCCGGCCTGCCCTTCGTGGTCGGGGTGAACGCCTTCGACGGGCGGCTGGCGCACGACCTCGACGCGATCCGGTGGGCGCTGGCCGTCGGCGACCACGTGCCCCTGGTGCAGTTCGACGCCCGGGACCGGCTCTCGGTGCGGGACGCCCTGCTGGTCGTCCTGGACCGCGCACTCGAGCGGGCCACCCGGGAGGGGAAGTCCTGAACCGTTCCGGCGGTTCGACCCGTTTCACGAGAAGGGGTGGTCGTGATGAGAGGTGGACTGGACGAGACACTGGCCCGGATGGCCCGCCGCGAGGAGGCACTGCGGCGGCGGGCGGCCGACGCGGAGGCGACGGGCGGGGAGTCCGTCGCGGCGTCGGAGGCGCGGGGCGGATCCGACGCGGGGCGCGCCGACGTCCGGGGCGAGGGGCGCAACGCCGGGCCCGGCTGGGCCGACCCGCGGCGGGGCGGGGAACCCCGTGACCCCGTGCTGGAGATCGCCGAGGCGGTCCGTCGGGTGGTGGCCGGCCACCCCGGCACGGCGGTCAGCATCCGGGTCGAGCACGACGGGCAGGCGTACCCGCTGCGGGTCGCCTGGACCGACGCGGGCGTGACGGTCGACGCGGAGTCCCCCACGCCGCCGCCGGCGTGGCCGATGTCGGTCAAGACGGTGCCGGCCTGGACTCCGGCCCGGGAGGGGCTGACCCCCGACCCGGCGGCACGGCTGGCCGAGCTGATCCGCAGCGACCCCTCCCTGCTCGGGGACGGTGACGCTCCTCGCGGAGCACGGAACGCGCCGGGGGCGGGCAGGGGGTGACCACGGCGGCTAGGGTCGGGCGGTGGCGGAACCCGACCTGACCCTGACCGCGAGCCTGCGGCCGGCGGCCCTCGACGCCCGACGGGGCGTCGTCCGGCTGCACCCGGAGGTGCTCACCGCGCTGGCGCTGCGTCCCGGCGACCCGGTGCGGCTGGCGGGCCGGCGGGTGACCGCCGGCATCGTCGCGCCGGCCGAGCCGACCGCCAGCACCGCGCTGCTCTACGCCGACGACCTGATGCTGGGCAACCTCGGCATCCGCGACGGCGCCCAGGTGACGGTGAGCCGCCTGCCGGTCACGCCGGCCCGTCGGGTGCTCCTCGCCGGTCCGGCGCAGATCGCCGCCGTCGTCTCGCCCGAGATGCTCCGGCTGGCCCTGCTCGGCAAGGTGGTGACGACCGGGGACGACGTGTCGCTGCTGCCGCAGGACGTGCTGCCCGACGCCTCGGTGCGCAGCCTGGTGGAGGCCGCCCGGCGCAGCCTCTCCAACAGCGTCGGGTACGCCTGGACCAGCACGCTGCTCGCCGTGGTCGCCGCCGAGCCCGACACCGGATCGCTGGTCACGATGGACACGGTGGTCGGTTGGGAGCACGGTCAGGCGACCCACGGCTCCGCCGGCACCGGACCCGCCGCGCGGGGGCGACGCCTCGACGCCGCCGGCCCGACGGCGAACGGGGCCGCCCCGGACCGGGGGCCCGCCACGGGCGCCGGCCCGGCGGACGTACGCCCCCGGGGCGCCGTGGACGCCACCGGACGGACCGCCGGGAGCGTCGACGACGCGCCGCCCGCGGTGGACGAGCTGCCCGGGCTGCGGGCGCAGGCCGAGGAACTGACGGAGCTGCTCGACCTCGGCTTCCACCACCGGGAGGTGCTCGGCCGGCTGGGCACGACCGTCTCGCTGGGCGTGCTGGTCGCCGGGCCGGCCGGCTCCGGCAAGGCGGCGCTCGTGCGGGCCGTGGCCGCCCGGGTCGGGGCCCGGGTCAGCCCGCTCTGGGCCCCCGAGGTGGCCGCGCTGACCAACCAGGCCGCCGCCGACCGGCTGCGCGCCGCCGCGACCGAGGCGCGCGCGGACGGCCCCGGGGTGCTGCTGGTCACCGACGTGGAGGCGCTCGCCCCGGCGGACGGGCCGGGGCCGGTGGCGACCGTGTTCCGGCAGGTGGTCGCCGAGACCGTACGGGCGGGGGCGGCGGTCGTCTGCACCACCGGCCGGCCGGAGGCCGTCGACCCCGCGCTGCGCGCCCCGGACCTGCTCTCGCTGCGGATCAGCGTGCCGCTGCCGGACGCGGCCCTGCGCCGGGAGCAGTTGACGGTGCTGACCCGGCAGGTCCCGCTCGCCGACGACGTGCGGCTCGACGAGGTCGCCGGGCGTACCCCCGGCTTCGTCGCCGCCGACCTGGCCGCACTGCTGCGCGAGGCCGGGGTGCGCGCGGCGCTGCGGCAGAAGTCGGCCGAGACGCCGACGGTGGCGATGGCCGACTTCAGCGCCGCGCTGGAGGTGGTCCGCCCGACCACCATGGCCGCCTCCACCCTGGAGCTGGCCTCGGTGACGCTGGACGACGTGGGCGACCTGACGGAGGTCAAGGAGACGCTGACGGAGTCGGTGCTCTGGCCGCTGACCTACCCGGACACCTTCGCCCGGCTCGGCGTGCAGCCGCCGCGCGGAGTGCTCCTCTACGGCCCGCCGGGCTGCGGCAAGACCTACCTCGTCACGGCGCTGGCCGGCTCCGGGCGGGCGAACGTGCTCTCCGTCAAGGGCGCGGAGCTGCTGTCGAAGTGGGTCGGCGAGAGCGAGCGCGCGGTCCGCGAGCTGTTCCGCCGGGCCCGGGAGGCCGCGCCAACGCTGATCTTCCTGGACGAGGTGGACGCGCTCGCCCCGGTACGCGGCCAGGCCAGCGACGGCGGCACCACCGACCGGGTGGTGGCCGCGCTGCTGACCGAGCTGGACGGCGTGGAGACGCTGCGCAACGTGGTGGTGGTCGGCGCGACGAACCGCCCCGACCTGGTCGATCCGGCGCTGCTGCGCCCGGGACGGCTGGAACGGCTGGTCTACGTGCCGCCGCCGGACGGGCCGGCGCGGGCGGAGATCCTGCGCGCCTCGGCGCGGAACGTGCCGCTGGCGCCCGAGGTGGACCTCGTGGAGCTGGGCGGGGAGCTGGACGGCTTCTCGGCGGCGGACTGTGCCGCGCTGGTGCGGGAGGCGGCCCTGGCCGCCATGCGGGAGTCGCTGACGGCGTCCACGGTCACGGCCGCGCACGTGGCGGCGGCCCGCGCCCGGGTCCGCCCGTCCCTGGACGCGGCCCAGGTCGCCTGGCTCGCCGCGTACGCCGAGAAGCGGGGCGGCTGAGCGCCGGCGTCCCACGGCGCGGCCCCGCCGGGGGCGAGGGTGTGCCCGCCGGGGCGCTGTCGGGCTGATGTCGCGGACGATCCGTCAATCGGTGGGCAGGAGGGGGCCGAGGGGCCCGAGGTCGAGGTTCAGGTCCTCGGGGGTGAGGCCGAAGTACTCGCGCAGCCCCGTCATCTGTTCCTCGAGGGCCATCAGCGTGGTGCCGATCCGCTCGACCTGTTCCTCGGTGAGGTCGCCGAGGTCGACCCGGCGCAGCGCCTGTCGCTCCATGAGCTGCCGCAGCAGCTCGATCACGGTGAGCACGAGGCTGGCCAGCCCCCGCTCGACGGAGTCCCGGTCGACGACCAGCCGGCGGTCCAGCGGCGTCACCCGGGGCGGCTGCCACCGGGTGTCGCTCACCTCAACCCACCTCGCCCTTCCCGCGCTGGTAGCGCCGCACCCGCCGGTAGCCGAGCAGGCCGCCCTCCAGGTCCAGCTCCACCTCGTAGAGGCCGAGCAGGTCGGTGGAGTTGGGGATCCGCCGGTCCTCGATGACCTCCACCCCGACCAGCCAGCCGTCCCGCGACGACTTCAGCGAGGTGGTCCCCACCGGATCCCGGCCGGTCAACTCGACGATCTGCCGCATCCCCTCGCGCGCCGCCTCGGCGGCCGAGATCGGTTCGAGGTACTCCTCCCCGTCGTCGTACCGGTCGTCGACGGGCTCACTCCTACGCGTCCGACCGCCGTCGCCGCGGATCAGGTTCACCACCGCGCTCACCTCCCTCGCCGCCGCCGCGCGGCACCCGTCGCGCCCGATCCGTGCCGGTCTGCCGCGCCCGATCCGTACCGGCCTGCCGTGCCCGTTCCGTGGCGCCCTGCCGTGCCCGGCCCGTGCCGGGTTGCCGCGCCCGTTCCGTACCGGGCTGCTGCCGGGTCCCGCCGTTCTCCCGACGGAACCCGGGGCCGTTCCGGGCCGGGGTCCGGCCCCGGGCGGGCGCCGGCACGGATCGGGCACCGCCGGTCAGCCGCTCCAGCACCTGCTGCTGCCCCCGGTCCCGTTCCGCGGCGCTGATCTCGCCGGCGGCCGCCGCCGCGTCCAGCGCCTCCAGTTCCCGCCGGACGTCGACGGGGTTGTGCTGCCGTGACTCCGCCTCCCGGGCGATCACCTTCACCATCGCGGTCAGCCCCCGCATGGGCGCGTACGGCAGGGTCAGCAGCGTCCACAGGATGTCCACCGGTCACCCCATCAACTGGTGGGCGCTGACGAAGTCGTACGGCGCGAGCGGGCCGAGCAGCCGCATCCGGATCAGCTCGCGGCGCTGCTCGGCGTACTCCTCGACCGCCGAGACGAACTCGTCCTCCCGGTCCTGGTCGACCAGGAAGGCGGCGTTCGACGCGTCCAGCTCGTTGCTCGGCGCACGGGGCGCGCTCGCCACGACGAGCGGACCGAGGGTGTCGACCAGTTGCCGGTTCTCCGCCTCCCGACGCAGCTCCACCGCCTGGCTGATGATCTCGCCGAGCCGGATCCGCTGCGGGCGGGTGGCCGCCTCCGGCTGCCCACGCACCTGGTCCGCCAGCTCGGCGGCGGCGGGATTGTCCGCCAGCACCGCCGCGATCAGGTTCGCCTCGTCGTAGCGCCCGTGCACCGTGTACTGGATCCGGCCCTCGAACTCGTCGAGGGCGGCGGCGAAGCGGTCGTGGTGCGCGTCCAGCAGGTCGGCGACCGCGTCGGACCCGGTGACGACCGTGCCGAAGCGCACCGGCGGCACCGGCGCCACGGCCGCCGTACTGTCCACCAGTTCCTGGTACGCGGTCAGGTCCGCCGGCCGGCCGATCGGCGCGGTCAGGCTCACCTCGCTGACCAGCGCGGCCAGGTCGCCGTGCCGAACCACCGCCACCTCTCCGGGCGGGTCGCCGACCCCGGCGGCGTCCGGGGTCGCCTCCACGTCGGAGGGCACGATGCCGTAGATGAACATCCCGGTTTCCTCGGCCATGCTCAGCGCTCCTCGTCCCGGCGCCGCCGGGGCCGCTCCCGGTCCCGCTCGTCCGAGCCCAGCTCGTCGACGGCGTCCTTGACTGCGCCGCCGATCGCGCCCACCGTCCTGCCGATCCCGGACGCCGCCTTGCCGGCACCGACCGCGCCGGAGGCTCCCTCGACCAGGTCCGGCAGCCCTTTCTGGTTCTTGGGCGTGATGTCGAACCGGTCGACCGCCTCGGCGAAGCGCAGGTAGGTCTCCACGCTGGCGATGACGATCCGGGCGTTGATCTCCAGTAGCTGGATGCCGACCACGGCGACCGAGACCTGGGCGTCGATCACCACGCCCTTGTCCAGCACGGTCTACACGACATCGGCCAGGCTGGAGCCCGCACCGCCGCGTTCCAGGGCGCCGCCGGCCTGACCCTCACTCGTCGCGATCGTCACTCCCGCTCCTCCCGTCGACGGCGAACCACGGGTCGCCGGGGCGCCTCCGGGGAACGGCGGGCGCGGGGCTCCTCACGGGAACGGGGCTCCTCGCGGGGCTGCGGACGGCGGGCCCGCTCCGGGGCACGGCGGCGCGGCGAGGGCTGCTCCTCCTCCGGCTCCTCGTCCTCGTACTCGTCGTAGTCGCCCTCGTCGTACTCGTCCTCGTACTCCTCGTCCTCGGCCGGGCGACGGCGCTGGGGCGGCCGGCGGCGGCCACGCTCGGCGGGCCGGCGCTCCTCGCGCGGCTCCTCCTCGGCCTCCTCCTCGGGCTCGGGCTCACGCCGGCCGCGCGGCGCGCGCTCCTCCGGCCCCTCGCCCTCCCGCTGTCTCTCGCGCTCCTCCTGGCGCTCGCGCTCCTCCTGCTCCTCGCGCAGCGCGGTCTCGTGGTCGCGGACCACCTGCGAGTCCTCGATCTCGCCGCGCCAGCCCTGCACCGATTCCGGATCGAGGACGGTCTGGGTCATCACATGCCGGACGAAGTGCTTCAGCTCCAGCCGGACGCGGCGCCCCTGGGCCCGCCACAGGTTGCCGGTGTGCTCGAAGAGACCCTGCGGGTGGTACTCCAGCACCACCAGGATCCGGGTCAGGTCGGGCGACAGTTCGTGGAAGCTGACCGTGCCGTCGACGGAGCCCTTCTCGCCCTTGGAGCGCCAGTGGATCAGCTTGTCCGGGATCTGCCGGACGATGGTGGACTCCCAGGTCCGGTGCGACCAGAAGACCTGCGCCTTCCAGGTCAGCTTCTCGTCCGACTCGGTGTCGACGTTCTCGACCTTCTTCATGAAGCTCGGGAAGTCGCCGAACTGGGTCCACTGGTCGTACGCGACCCGGACCGGCACGCCGACCTCGATCGCCTCCACGATGTTGGTGACCTTGAGCTTCTTGCCGCCGCCCTTGCCGCCCTTGCCGCCCTTGCCGAGCGCCGACATGACCTTCTCCTTACCGCCGGCCAGCCCGGCATGGACCATCGCCTTCACCGGTGAACCGCCCTCGGCGAGCTTCTGCGTGCCGGTGGCGGCGGCGATCAGACCGGGACCGCCGCCCTGCTTCGCGTAGTCGCTGAGCCGGCCGGTCGCGCCCGTGATCCGCTCGGTCACCACCTGCATCGCGCGTTCGCCGATGGCGCTGGCCAGGTTGCGCGCCTCACCGGCGAGTTGACCCCGGAGCTTGTTCCCGAGGCCGCCGGGGTTCGTCGTGTCCGGCATGGTCACCGCCCCCGCTGCTCGTTGTCGGCGTCGGCGTCGCGCCCCTGCTGCCCGCCGTCGGCGTCGCGGTCCTGCTGCCCACCGTCGGCGTCGCGGTCCTGCTGCCCGGCGTCCGCGTCGCGCTTCTGCTGCCCGGCGTCGGTGTCCCGGTCCGGCCGGTCGCCGTCGTCGGGGGTGCCGGCCCCGCCCTTGCGACGCAGCGCGTCGGCCGAGCCGCGCAGCTTGCCGCTGATGGCATCGATGCCGCTGCCGGCAGCAGCGGTCGCGGCCGCCTTGGAGGCGGCGGCCAGCGGGGCGCCGAGGCGGCCGACGTTGCTCAGGTGGGGGGACTTATGAAGCAGGTTGCCGCCCGCCTTCAGCAGCCCGCCGGGCTCCCGACTGGCCCGACCGGCCGCGACCGCGGCGGCCAGGGTGAGGGCGGTACGCAGCTTCCGCCGGCGGCCCAGCAGGTAGCCGAAGCCGACCGCAAGCCCGATTCGTGCTCCGCTCTTCATCAGTTCTCCTCCGCTCCCCGGAGCGCCGGACACCTGACGGCAATGGTCGAAAGAATGGCCGCCGGGGATCAGCACGCGCCGGACCGCACATCAGGTGTCCCGTTTAATCGGACCCGACGGGCAGTACCCGTTGACCTATCGGCGAAACACGTCGCCGCTTTGTCGACATCATTTACACGGACTGGAGCAGGCATCTCCCAGGCCGGGCGAACCGGACAGCAAGGCAGCGCCGAACAGGAAGAACGTCAGAGAGGAAAGAATCGTGGAATGGGCGTCACAGGGCCGGCAGCGTCGAATCGAGGCATATCTCTGCTTGCACCTTGCCGCCACTCTCGTGCAATTTGGCGCCGCACTTCTTCAGCACGGAAACGGCGCCATGGTTGTCGGCGGTGGTCTCCGCGACCACCAGTCGCATTCCGGCCGCCGCCGCCTCGTTCAACAGTTCACGCAGAGCGACCGCGCCGATTCCCTGACCCCGGGCGGAGCGGCCCAGCCACATCCCGGTCTCGACCGTGCCCGGCTCGTCGCGGCGGGTCATCCGGATCATGCCGACCACCTCGCCGCCGGCCAGGATCGCGTACATGCAGGTGCCGGTCGGGCCGTCCAGACCCCCGAAGCTCGCCCGGTGGAACTCCCGGAACGCCTCCCGCCGGGCGCACGACCACCCCGCAGGGGCCTCCACCGGCGGCATCACGTCGCCGGGCTCCGCTTCCGCAGCCGCTACGGAGAGCAGTGGTTCCAGATTCTGCTCGTCCACCGGCTCCAGCCGCACCGTTCCCGCCACGTGCCGCAGTCTGCCGGCCCCACCGGCCCAAGTCCACCCCATCGGGCCCCGACTGGCGGTCCGGCGGAAGGTACCGGCCGGTCGGCCCGCATCGTGTTCCGCCTCACGCTCCGCTGTCGACCGCCCGTCCGGCCGGGGCGACGGGCGGGCGGGAGGTGGGCGGGTGCAGCTCGTCGGTGGCCTCGACCCGGCGACCCCCCGCCGAGGCCGAGCAGCCGGCCTCGTACGGCGGACCGTCTGCCGGGGGGCGGTCAGGGCTCCTCGGCGTCGAACTCGCAGAGCACCACGGAGGCGTCGTCGGCCGCCTTGTGCCGGCGCAACCGGTCCGGATGGTCACGCTCGGCGGCGCGTACCCGGTCGATCAGCGCGCCCGGGCCCTCGACGGTCGCCACGTCCAGCAGCCCCGCCCAGTCGAGGACGCCGAACTGCTCCACCAGGGCCGACGCGCCGTCGCTGAGCAGCGCCGCCCGGCGTACCGCGCCCGGCCCCCGCAGCGGCAGGGTCCCGGTCACCGCGTGGAACGCCGCGTCCGGGTCGGCCGCCGCCACCCAGTAACCGTGGGTGCGGTTCATCCGCGCCCGCTGCATGTCGACCGCCTGCCGGAACCGGGCGACCCGGTCGACGCCTCCGGCCGGCAGGGCCGCGACCATGGCCCGCAGCTCCGCCGTCGCGGCGTCCAGCCGGTCGTCGGTGACCACGGCGACCCGGCCGCCGACGTCGAGCACCAGCGGGCTGTCGCAGAGCACCAGGTGGTCGACGTGGTCGCCGCCGTCGCGGAGCAGGCAGACCGTGCTCGACGGGGTGCCCGGATGGTCCAGGTCGCACTCGTCGCCGTGGTCGGCCCGCACCGCGAGGATCGCCGCCGCCAGGTTGCTCATCAGGGTCGCCGTCGGGCGGGCCGCCTCCGCCAGCCCGAGCCGGGCCGCGAGGTGCCGGACGTACCAGGCGGTGCCGTGCACGCAGCCCGTGTCGAAGCCCTCCGGCACGGTGGCGCCGTCCAGTACGCCGACCAGCGGCCCGAACCGGAAGACCAGGTCCTCGTTGACCGCCCGGCCGGGGGGCGGCGCGGACGCGGAGCGTACCCGCATCGTCCGCGCCGCCCCGACCACCCGGGTCGCCTCAGCGGCGACGGAGGTCGTCGGCGGCCTCATGCGCCTGCCCCTGCATCTGATGGCCGGCCGACCGGCCCTCATCCCGGACGGCGGAGGCGCCACTGACGGCCGTGGAACCGACCGCCCGGGCCGCCTCCTGCGCCGGCTCGCGCAGGTTGTGGCCCACCTCGCGGCCCATCTCGCGACCGACCTGGCCGGCCTGCTCCCGCAGGTGTCCGGCCTGCGCCCGCAGCTGGTCCGAGTGCTCGCCGACCATCTCCCTGGCCTGCCCGGCCCACTGCCGTTCGGGGCGGCTGGGCGGAATGAGCGACGAGACCAGCAGCCCGGCGCCGAAGGCGATCAGGCCGGCCGCGAGGGGGTTGCCCTGCGCCTGCTGGCGGGACTGCTGCCCGAGCGAGCGGGCCTCCTCCCGCACCGACCCGGCCATGTGCGACACCTGGTCCCGGGACTGCTCCCCGAACCCCCGCACCGACCCGGCCATGTGCGACATCTGGTCCCGGGACTGTTCCCCGAGCCCCCGCGCCGAATCGGCCGCGTGCGAGATCCGCTGACCTGTCGCGTGCGACATCCGCTGTGCGGTGCCGTGCCCGTCCGACTGCACGCCCATCACCTTCTCCCTGGCCCGGGTGAACGCGCCGCGGGCCTGCCCGACGCGCTCACCGGCGATCCGCCGCGGATTGACCCTGTCGGCCAGCGCGTCGACGTCGCTGCTCAGTTCGTTCCGGGTGTTCTCGATCTCCGACCGGATCCGGTCCGGATCGTTGGACATGATCTGCTCCCTCCCGGCTGGTTCACCGGCCTCGCATCGCGTCCGGTATCTCCCGCGCGGTCTGTTGCGTGCGGGGCAGCACCGAGCCGAGCTGCGCCATCTCCTTGCGCGCCCTGCTGAGCAGGCCACCCGTGACGGCGGCCCAGATGACGGCCACGATCAGCGCCGCCCAGCCCTGGTCCATCACGTTGGACAGCCCCCACCACAGCGCGTACGACACGAACAGCACCGTCAGGAAGCCGGCCAGCGCCGCCCCGCCGAACATGCCGCCGACCTTGCCGGCCCGGCCCGCCTCCTCGCGCAGCTCCGCCTTGGCCAGTTCGACCTCCTTGCGGACCAGCGTGGAGAAGTCCCGGGTCACCTCGACCAGCAGGTCGCCGACCGACTGCGTCCGTTCCTTCTCGGGGGCGCTCACGGCGCCACCCCGCCGGGGATGTCCGGCCCCTGCCGGTTGGGCGGTGAGGCGTTGCGCACCCGGGCCGTCCCGGTGTACGCCTCCTCCGGCAGGTACGGCGCCTCGACCGTCCGTTCGTACGGCTGCGGCCCGGCCGTGGTGGCCGCGGCGGCCGGCCCGGTGGGCGCGGTGCCCGGCCCGGTGGGCGCGGCGGTCGGCGGGGTCGACGGCCGGTCGGCGCCCCGCGCCCCGTCGCCGGAGGCGGTCAGGTTCCGGGTGAGCCGCCCGACCAGCATGCCGGCCAGGGCCGCGCCGGCCAGGAAGGTGCCCGGGTGCCGGCGCGCGTACGACCGCACGTCGTCGAGCATCGCCCCGGGTTCGCGCTCGTCGATCCAGCCGGCCGCCTGCTGGGCGGCGTCCGCCGCACGGCGGACCGCCTGGCCGGCCATCCCGGAGTCCTCGCTCCGCTCCGCCATCGAGCTGAGTTCGCGCCCGATGCCGCGCAGCCCTTCGGCGGCCCGGTGCTTCTGCGCCCGGGCCTGGTCACGCAACTGCGTGCCTGCCTCGCCGGTCAGGTGGTGCGCCTGCCGCCGGGCTTCCGACGCCACCTGTCCGCCCTGTTCGGCGGCCGTGTGCGCGACGTGTCCGCCCACCTGGGCCGTCTGGTGCCCGACCCGGGACGCCTCCTGCCGGGCCTGCTGTGCGGTGCCGGTCGCACCGTCCGGTGGCCGGCTCGGGTTGATCTGCGTCATCGCCCGCTCCCTCCGTCGGCCCCGGGCCGCAGGGTCACGGCCCGGAACGTGAACCGGCCGCGAGACGCGGCCCGGAACGACACCCGCGTACCCGCACGGATCGCCGACATTCCGTGCCGGTGGCGGGGGTAGGAGCGGTGGTCCGTCCGGGCGCAACGGCGCGCTGACGGCACCGGACCGGGCGGTCGTAACGGGGCCTGGGGGCCGGGACCGGTCGCGGGGTGCGACAGCGGTCAGCGGCGGCGGTTGCGGGCCCGGGAGGATCGCAACCGGCGCAGCCGCCCCACCAGCACCGGTTCGGCGGCGAGGGCGGCCGGGTTGTCGAGCAGCGCGTTGAGCAGCTGGTAGTAGCGGGTGGCCGAGAGGCCGAAGGTGTCCCGGATGGCCTGTTCCTTGGCGCCGGCGTGCCGCCACCACTGCTGCTCGAAGGCGAGGATGCCGCGCTCACGCTCGGTGAGGCCATCCTCCGGCCGGGCGTCCGCCGGGGCGGGGCGGGTGACCGGGTCCGGCTGGGCGTCGGCGCCGGCCTCGCGGGGCGCCGCCACGGCGACGTCCGGCGCCGGCGCCGAGCGGGGCTGCGGGACCGTCGGCGTCCCGGCGCCCGGACCGGTACGCGGCTGGGGAACGACGCTGCCGGCGTCCCGCGCCTCCCCGGTGGGGTCCGCCCCGACGGTCGCGCCGGTTTCGCCGGGCCGACCCGTCACGGACGGCTCGGTGGCGGCCGGGGCGGCGTCGGCGGGCTGCATGGCGCTCCTCGTGGGGCTGGCGGGCGGCACACCACGACGCCGACCGGTGGGGGACACCAGCCTAACCAGGGCCGACCCGGTTCGCATCGGACGACAGTGCCGGAACGTGACCGCTCCGGTTCACGTCGTGTCCGTCGCGCGGATCCACCGGATCCGCCCGGAGTGCGCCGGTTCGTCATCCCCACGAAGGTTTGCGCGGTGCGACCGGGGCCGGGGAGAGCCGCCGGTCGCACCGCCCGCGGTCAGGAGATGTCCCGCCGGCGCATCGCCCAGAGGGCCGCGCCGAGGATCACCACGAAGCCGACCGCCATCATCACCGAGGACTGCTGCCAGGTGATGTCGAGCGTGTCCGGTTTGCACTCACCGAAGTAGGTCGCCTGGCAGGTGTTCCAGTCCTCCAGCGTCACCTTCTTCTGCATCCACGCCACGGCGTAGGTGGGCAGCAGCCAGGCCTCGGCGAAGCGCACGCCGGCCATCGCCAGCAGGATGCCGAGGCCGAACTGGCCGACCACCATCAGGGCGATCACCCCGCCCAGGGCCATCGCGGTGTGCCGCCCCAACGAGGCGAGCGCGAAGCCGATGGTCGCGGTGACCAGGGCGAGGATCAGCCCGCGCAGCCCGGTCAGGGCGAAGGACTGCCACGCCCCGGAGGTCATCTTCGCCGTGCTGCCACGGAAGGTGGCGACCAGCCAGAAGCTGCCGAACCAGAGCGCCGTCGTGGGCACCGCCAGGGCGACCAGCCCGGTGAGCAGCGCCGCCAGCTTCGTCAGCAGTACGGTCAGCCGCTTCGGCCGCCACAGCAGCAGGTTCATCATGCCGCCGGTGTTCCACTCCGCCCCGACGAAGGAGGCGCCGACGACGAACCCGACCAGCGCCAGGATCGCCGCGAGCGGCAGCAGCGTGTCACCGAAGTTCTCCCGGAAGTCGAACGTGGAGGGCAGGAACCACTGCGTCTCGATCGCCTCCCGGGGCGGCGGCTGGATGCTCGCGCAGTCCTCCGGGAAGTCCTCGGCCCGGGCCGTTCCGGCGGCCTTCTCCTTCTCGCACTCCGCGCGGTACTGCGCGTTGTGGCGGACGTCCTGCTGCCACTGCTGTTCGGCGGCGCGCTCGGCCTTCGCCAGCGCGGCGGCGTCGATCTTCTCGTTGGTGAAGAAGACCCCGATCACCACCAACGCGAGCACCAGCAGGCCCAGCAGGCTCATCCAGCGGGTGAAGCGCCGCTTGGTGAGCCGGCGCAGCTCCGTACGGTAGAGGCTCACGCGCCCCACCCTCCTCCGGCGGCGCCGGGCTGCCCCGCGCCACCGACCTTCGTGGACTGGTCGACCTGCCGGTGCTGGCCGGGTACCGGCGCGGTGGCGGTCAGTTCGAGGAAGACGCTCTCCAGGTCGACGGCGACCGGCGCCAGCTCGCTGACGTAGAGGCCCTGGTCGGCGAGGAGCCGGGTCACCGTGGCCGGCTTGTCGACCCCGGCGAGCATCAGGTGGTCGGGCTGACCGGTCACCCGGATCCCGGCGCGGGTCAGCGCCTCGGCGGCGATCGGCAGGTCGGTGACCGCCTCCAACCGCACCCGGACCGCCCCCGAGGAGTGCTGGGCGAGCACCTGCTCCACCGGCCCGAAGGCCACCCGCCGGCCCAGCGAGATGATGGTGACGGAGTCGCAGATCAGCTGGATCTCGCCGAGGATGTGGCTGGACAGCACCACGGTCATCCCCGATTCGGCGAGGCTGCGCGTCAGGGTGCGCATCTCCCGGATGCCGCCCGGGTCGAGGCCGTTGGCCGGCTCGTCGAGGATCAGCAGCTTCGGGTTCTTCAGCAGGGCCGAGGCGACGGCGAGCCGCTGCTTCATGCCGAGCGAGTAGGTCTTGACCCGCTCGCCGGCACGGTCGCGTAGCCCGACCAGCTCCAGCACCTCGTCCACGCGCTGCTGCGGCACGTCGCCCGCGCCGGCGAGCAGGGACAGGGTGTCGCGCGCGGTGAAGTGCGGGAAGAACTGCGGGCTCTCGACGATCGCGCCGACCTGACCGGCGACGGCGGGCAGCGCCGCGGGCACCTCGTGGCCGAGGACCGTCATCCGGCCGCCGTCGGGCCGGATGAGGCCGAGCAGCGTACGCAGCGTGGTGGTCTTGCCCGACCCGTTGGGGCCGAGGAAGCCGTGCACCTGCCCTTCTTCGACCCGCATGTCGAAACCGTCGAGCGCGTTGCGGGTGCCGCGCCGACGGCTCTTGTACGTCTTGCGGAGACCGTCGATCTCCAGGACAGCTGGCAAGCTGCACCTCCCCCGATGGGTGTATGACAGGCGACACCATACGCGGTATGCAGCGGCCCGCAATACCCGGTATGCATCCGACGCGCCGAACGGGTGACCGGAACGGCCACTGCCGCGCCGGCCGCCGGAAGAGGCGTCCCCGGCCAGAAGGCGTCCCCGGCCCTTACCTCAGGCGCAGATGACCGTCACCCCGGCGGCGCGGAACGCCTCCACCACCTCCGGGTTGGCCCCGGAGTCGGTGACCAGCGTCTCCACCCGGTCCACCGGGCAGATCCGGGCGAAGGCGTGACCACCCAACTTGGACGAGTCGGCGATGATCACGACCCGCTTGGCCCGGGCCACCATCAGATTGTTCATCGCCGCCTCGCCCTCGTGGTGGGCGGCGGCGCCGAGCTGCGGGTCGATCGCGTCCACGCCGAGCAGGGCGACGTCCAGGGTCACCTCGCGCAGCAGCGCCCCACCCAGCGGGCCGACCAGCTCGAACGACTTCGGGCGCACCACGCCGCCGGCCACCACGACCTTCATCCGGGAACGGACCAGCAGCTCGTTGGCGATGTTCAGCGCGTTGGTGACCACGGTGAGCTGGGCACCCTCGGCGCTGGTGTTCAGGTCGGGCCGGACGGCGAGGGCCCGGGCGACCTCCGTGCTGGTCGTGCCGCCGTTGAGGCCCACCACGGTGCCCGGCGAGACCAGCGCCGCGGCGGCAGCGCCGATCCGCTGCTTCTCCGCCGAGTGCTTGGCGGTCTTGTAGCGCAGCGGCAGGTCGTACGAGACGCCGTTGGCGACCGCGCCGCCCCGGGTCCGGGTGATCATCTGCTGCTGGGCGAGCTGGTCGAAGTCGCGCCGGATGGTGGCCTGGGAGACGTCCAGCCGCTCGGCCGCCTCCTCGACGCTGACCCGGCCGTTGTCGGTCAGCATCTCGAGCAGGGCGTTCCATCTGGCGTACCGGTCCACCCGGGCCCTCCAGTTACTGCGCGGTCGGTGATTGATTGCGTGCACAGTAGTGCGCGAAACTACGAGGGCGCAAAACCCTGGCTTGCGCGATGCCGGGGCTGGTTGCCACAGCCAGCCGCTTTCGCGCAGAATAACGCGCGAAAGGCGGCTCTAACGAGCCGTATTGCGCACCGCTCCCCTGCGTAGGAGTTCTCATGTCGTACGTCGACGCCGAGATCGCGAGCCAGCCCGACTGCTGGCGGGAGGCGGCGCGACTCGCCGCCACCGCGACGGACCACCTCCCCCGCCCCGGGGAGCGGGTCGCCGTCGTGGGCTGCGGCACGTCGTGGTTCATGGCGATGGCGTACGCGGCCCGCCGCGAGCACCTCGGCCAGGGCGAGACCGACGCCTTCCAGGCCTCCGAGTTCCCCGCCGGCCGGCGCTACGACCGGATCGTCGCGATCACCCGCTCCGGCACCACCACCGAGGTCACCGAGCTGATCGCCGCCCTGCGCGGGCGGGTGCCGACCACCGTCCTGGTCGGCGACCCCGGCGCCCCCGCCGTCGCGCTGGCCGACGCGGCGGTCACCATGCCCTTCGCCGACGAGCGCTCGGTGGTGCAGACCCGCTTCGCGACCACCGCCCTGGCCCTGCTCCGCGCCCACCTCGGCGACAACATCGACGCGCTCGCCGCCGACGCGGAGGTGGCCGTACGCGCCCCGCTGCCGATCGACCCGACCCGCATCGAGCAGGCCACCTTCCTCGGTCGCGGCTGGACGGTCGGGCTGGCCCAGGAGGCCGCCCTGAAGTGCCGCGAGGCGGCCACCTTCTGGGCCGAGGCGTACCCGGCGATGGACTACCGGCACGGGCCGATCTCGATCGCCGCGCCGGGCCGGCTGGTCTGGGCGTTCGGCGAGCTGCCCGAGGGACTGCCGGCGGACGTGGCGGCGACGGGGGCCGCCTTCGTGCACAGCCGCACCCACGGCTGCCGCACGGTCCTGGGCAGTTGGGCCGCCGGCCGTACGCCGGTCGACCCGATGGCCGACCTGATCCTGGCGCAGCGGTTCGCCGTCGCGCTCGCCACCAGCCGGGGCCTCGACCCCGACGCGCCCCGGCACCTGACCCGTTCCGTGGTCCTCGCGTGAGCTCAGCCGACGTCGTCGTCGCGCTGGACGTCGGCGGCACCGGGATGAAGTGCGCCCTGGTCCGGGCGGACGGTGCCGTGCTGCACGCCGAGCGGCACCCCACCGACGCCGGGCGCGGCCCGGAGGCCGTGGTGGACACCGTCCTGGGGGTCGCCGAGGGGCTGGCCGGCAAGGCCCGCGCCGACGGGCTCGACCCGGTCGCGGTCGGCGTCGCGGTGCCCGGGGTGATCGACGAGGAGCGTGGGATCGCCGTCTGGTCGGCGAACGTGGGCTTCCGGGACGTACCGCTGCGGGACCTCGCCCACGAGCGGCTCGGGCTGCCCACGGCGCTCGGGCACGACGTGCGCGCCGGCGGCCTGGCCGAGGCGCGGCTCGGCGCGGGCCGCGACGCCGGGCACGTCCTCTTCGTCGCGATCGGCACGGGCATCGCCGCCGCCCACGTGGTCGACGGCACGGCCGCCACCGGCGCGCACGGCGCCGCCGGCGAGATCGGCCACATCCTCGTACGCCCCGGCGGGCCGCGCTGCGGCTGCGGCCGACCCGGCTGCCTCGAGGCGGTGTCCTCCGCCGCCGCGATCGGGCGGCGCTACTCGGAGTTGGCGGGCGTAGCGGCGACCGCCGCCGAGGTCGCCGACCGGGCGGCGGCCGGCGAGCCGCTGGCGGCGGACGTCTGGCGGGAGGCCGTCGAGGCGCTCGCCGACGGTCTCGCCACCGGTCAGGCCCTCTACGACGTGGAGACCGTCGTGCTCGGCGGCGGCCTGACGCGGGCCGGCGCGCGGCTGCTCGACCCGCTCCGGGCCGCGCTGCACGAGCGGATGACGTTCCATCGGGAGCCGCGCCTGGTCGCGGCGGCCCTCGGCGACGAGGCCGGCTGCCTCGGCGCCGCCCTGCTCGCCCTCGACAGTCTGGAGAAGTGATGGCTCTTCGGGTGAACGGCAAGGTGGTGACCCCGACCGGCGTGATCCGGCAGGGGTGCGTGGAGGTGGACGAGGGCCGGATCCGGGCGGTGGCCGAGTACCCGTCCGTGCGCGACGGGCACTGGATCGTGCCCGGCTTCGTCGACATGCACACGCACGGCGGCGGCGGGCACACCTTCACCACCGGCGACGCCGAGCAGGCCCGGCAGGCCGCCGACTTCCACCTGCGGCACGGCACCACCACGCTGCTGGCCAGCCTCGTCAGCTCGCCCTTCGTGCTCATGCGCTCGGCCACCGAGGCGTTCGCCCCACTGGTCGCCGAGGGGGTGCTGGCCGGGATCCACTTCGAGGGGCCGTACCTCGCCTCCGCCCGCTGCGGCGCGCAGAACCCCGAGTACCTGCGCGACCCCTCCACCGACGAGCTGGCCGAGCTGATCGAGCTGGGCGGCGGGGCGGTCCGGATGGTCACCCTCGCCCCCGAGCGGGACGGCGCGCTGGAGGCGATCAAGCTGCTCACGGCGCACCGGGTGGTCGCCGCGGTCGGCCACACCGACGCCACGTACGACGAGACCCGCGCCGCCGTCGCGGCGGGCGCGAGCGTCGGCACCCACCTGTTCAACGGGATGCGGCCGGTGCACCACCGCGAACCCGGTCCGGTGGTGGCCCTGCTGGACGCCCCGAACGTGGTCTGCGAACTGGTCGCCGACGGAGTGCACCTGCACGACGGGATGCTGGCCTTCGCCACGTCGACGGCGGGCCCCGAGCGGGCCGCCCTGATCACCGACGCGATGGCCGCCGCCGGCATGGCCGACGGCGAGTACGACCTGGGCGGCCAGACGGTCACGGTGGCCGACGGCGTGGCCCGGCTGACCCGCGACGGCGCGATCGCGGGCAGCACCCTGACCATGGACGCCGCGCTGCGGCACGCGGTGGGCGCCGGCATCCCGATCGCGGACGCCGTGCGGATGGCGTCCACCACGCCGGCCCGCGCGATCGGCCTCGGCGACCAGCTGGGGGCGCTCCAGGTCGGGTTCCGGGCCGATCTGGTGGTGCTCGACGACGACCTCGACGTGGTCCGGGTGATGCGCGGCGGCTCCTGGGTGGAGTGACACCGCCGCAGGGCGGGCGAGGCCAGGCCGGCGGCAGCGGCGGCGGTGGCGGCGGTGGCGGCGGCGGCGGCGGCGGAACCTCTGTTGCCGGTTGCGGGCTCCCGGACGGACCGTCGGAGCCGAGGCCGCCGAGCCACCCGCCCTGTGGCCGCCTCGCCGCTGTCGAGCTGCCCCATCTGTGAGACCACGCCGTCTGGGCGCCCTGGCTAAGGGCGATGGTCTGATGACGTCGGCCGGCGATGCCGGCTGTCCCGGCCATCCCACGTACCCCCGTCGTCGGGTCTGCCCCGGCGCCGGGTCTACCGGCGCCGGATCCGCCCGACATCGGTCCGCCCGACATCGGTCCGCCCGACATCGGTCCGCCCGACATCGGGTCTAAGGCGTGTTTCATAAGCCCGGTCAGAGCCACTCGCAGATGATGGTGATGGTCAGGACGGCCTGGAACCGGACGGCCAACTTGTCGTAGCGGGTGGCCACGGCGCGCTGGCGCTTGAGCCTGTTGATGCCGTTCTCGACGGCGTGTCGCATCCGGTAGAGATCTCGGTCGAACTTGGGCGGGCGTCCGCCGCGGCTGCCCTTGGCTTTGCGGTGGGCGTCCTGGTCGATCTTGCTCGGAATGCAGGTCTTGATCCCACGCCTTCGCAGGTAGGCGCGGTTACCGCGGCTGGTGTAGGCCTTATCCGCCAGGACCAGGTCGGGACAGGTGCGGGGCCGCCCACTCCGAGACGGGTCACCCTGATCCGGCGCAGGACCGGGATGAACTGCGGGCTGTCACCACGGTGCCCGGCGGTCACGACCATCGACAGGACCTTCTGGCCTTGCTCACAGGCCAGGTGCGTCTTGGTGGTCAGACCGCCGCGAGATCGTCCAAGGGCGTGATCGGCGGGTTCGTCGTGCACGCCGCCGGGTGGTTCTTTCTGCTGGTGGCCATGTCTGCGGGCGCCGGCGGCGTGTTGGTGGGCGCGGCTGGTCATCGAGTCCACGCTCACCGTCCACGTGATCCGGCCTTCCGCGTCGCCGGCGGCCTGGGACGCGGCCAGGATTCTGTCCCAGGTGCCATCGCGCTGCCAGCGGCGGAACAGGCCGTAGAGCGTCTGCCAGGGCCCGTACTCGGTCGGGACGTCACGCCAGGGCGACCCGATCCGGATCCGCCACCTGATCCCGTCGATGAGCTGCCGTTTCTCCCACTTCGGCGGCCGCCCCTTCGTCGACGCGGCAGGCAGCAGTACGGCGAGCCGCTGCCACTGAGCGTCGGTGAGGTCGTGCCGCCTCGTCACCGCTACGCTGGCCACGAGGTCTCCGGTATGAAGTTCTTGCTTGGTCGCAGAACCAGATACCGGAGACCTCTTCAGTTGTCGATCACCGCCACGCCGTGACCTTCACCGGCCACCACGACTTCTGAAACACGCCTTACTGGGGTCGGTGTGCCCGGCCAGCGGGGCCAGCAGCGTCGGGACGCCCGGCCGGCGGGCTGCCCCATCTGTGAGGGCAGCTCGACAGTGCCTCAGCCACCATGCCTCCCGCCGAGGGCCCGGCATCGAGGCCATTCGTTTTCAGGCCCGCGTGAAGCCGAACGGGACCGCCAGCTCGCGCCGACCGGACCGGGGCGCCACGACAGACCGAACGCCACCCAAACCAGGCCAGGCCAAACCAGGCCAGGCCAGGCCAGGCCAGGCCAGGCTGGGCTGGGCTGGGCTGGGCTGGGCTGGGCTCTGGGGAGGTCAGGCGGTGGTCGGGACCTCGACGCCGAGCACCGCCTGCTCGTCGGGGCGGTGCACCAGCACGTCGGAGAGGAACGACTGCACGGCCGGGGCCATCCCGACGTCCCGGCCGGCCCGCTCGGAGAGCAGCCACTTGTGTTCGATGATCTGCGCGAAGAGCTCCTGCGGCTCCAGCTTGCGGCGCAGGTGCGCGGGCACGGCCCGGACCACCGGCTCGAAGACCTCGGTCAGCCAGCGGTGCGCGGCCTGCTGCTCGTCGGTCAGGTAGCTCTCGGCCCGGTACGCGTCGAGGTCGTTGAGCAGCCGGCGGGCCTGGTTCTCCTCGGCGTCCAGGCCGGTCAGGCGGAGCAGCCGCCGGGTGTGGTAGCCGGCGTCGACCACCTTCGGCCGGATCAGGTACCGCCCGTTGTCGATCGTGGACATGGCCACCTCGGCGACGTCGAAGCCCAGCTCGTTGAGGCGGCGGATCCGCCCCTCGATGTCGTGCCGGGCCTCCCGCTCGATCTGCTGCTCGTAGGTGATCTCGTGCCACAGCCGCTCGTAGCGCTGCACGACCTCCTCGCAGACCACCTCCGGGTCGATCGACTCGTGCAGCAGCCCGGCGGCCTGGAGGTCGAGCGCCTCGCCGAAGATGTTGACCCGGGCGATCTCCAGGTCCTCGCCGCGCTGGCCGTTGGAGAGGGAGTGGTGCAGCGCCCCGGTCTCGGCGTCCACCAGGTACGCGGCGAACGCTCCCGCGTCCCGCCGGAACAGCGTGTTCGACAGCGAGCAGTCGCCCCAGAAGAAGCCCGTCAGGTGCATCCGGACGATCAGGGCGGCCAACGCGTCGAGCAGCCGGCCCATCGTCTCCGGGCGCAGGGTGTGCGAGAAGAGCGCCCGGTAGGGCAGCGAGAACTGGAGGTGCCGGGTGATCAGCACCGGGTCGAGCGGCTCGCCGTCGTCGGTCTGCCGGTCGGCGACGATCGCCACCGCCTCCACCGACGGGAAGTCGATCCGCTCCAGGGCGCGCAGCAGGTCGTACTCCCGCTCGGCCACCCGCTCGCCGGTCTCCTTGACCGCGTAGACGTAGCCGCCGAGGCGGACGAAGCGCACGACGTGCCGGGAGATGCCCTGCGGCAACGCCACCAGGTGTTGCGCAGGCCACTCCTCCAGCGGGGTCGACCAGGGCAGGTCGAGCAGCGCCGGGTCCACGAGGGCCGAGGTGATCCGCACGGGGACAAGTCTGACGGGTACCCCCCGCCGAGCGCCTCCCTTCGTGGTTCGGCACACAGGCGGCCCCGGCCCGTCCCGGTCCGGCGCCGACCGGGGCCGGTAGCGTGGTCGGGGTGCGGGAGACCACGGCGGTACGGGGGAAGGCGCAGCTCCGGCCGGTCCGGCCGGCCGGCTGGTGGTTCGACGCGCTGCTGCTCACCGCCCTCGTCGGATTGACCGTGGCCCTCGCCGACGAGCGGCTCTTCGGGATCGACCGGGCGATCGCCGACTGGTCGCAGGCGCACCGGCCGACGGCCGCCCACTGGACGGCGGTGGTCCTCAACTACCTCGGCCAGGGCACCCCGTTGACATTGATCGCGCTGGGGCTCGGGCTGCTGCTCGCGGTGCGGCTGAGATCCGTCCGCCCGGTGCTGCCACCGGTGCTCGCCTTCGCCCTCAGCTACCTGACCATCGGCCCGCTCAAGGTGTGGACCGCCCGACCCGCACCCAGCGCGAGCGTCAAGGAACCCTTCCTGCCCGCCGAGCAGACCCTCCCGTTGTTCCAGGACGAGCTGCCGCTGCGGTTCGCCCAGTCCTACCCCTCCGGCCACGTCGCGAACGCGATCCTCTGGTACGGCGTCATCGCGCTGCTGCTCGCCCCGCTGCTGCGCACGTACGGCCGGACCGTGCCGCCCCGGCTGGTCACCGTAATCCGGGTCGTGCCGCCGGTGGTGGTGCTCTCCACCACCACCTACCTCGGCTGGCACTGGCTGACCGACTCGGTCGCCGGGCTGCTGCTGGGGCTTCTCCTCGACCGGCTGGTGCACCGGGCGCCCTGGGACGACCTGCCGTTGCCGGAAGCGCTGCGCGACTGGAACCGTCCGTTCATCTCCGCCCCCTAGGGTCCCGTCGTGGATCGACTGGCGCGCCGGCTGGGCGTAGGAGACGCGGTGGTCATCGGCCTGGGGTCGATGCTCGGCGCGGGCGTCTTCGTGGTCTTCGCGCCCGCCGCGGCGGCGGCCGGCGGGGCCGGCCTGTTGGCGGCGCTCGTGCTGGCCGGCTTCGTCGCCTTCTGCAACGCGACCAGCTCGGCCCGGCTCGCGGCCCGCTATCCGGAGTCCGGCGGCACCTACGTGTACGGGCGGGAGCGGCTCGGCCCGTTCGCCGGGTTCCTGGCCGGCTGGGGGTTCGTGGCCGGCAAGACGGCGAGTTGCGCGGCGATGGCGCTGGCCGTCGGGGCGTACCTCTGGCCGGGGCAGGCCCGGCTCGTCGCCGTCGGCGCGGTGCTGGCGGTGACCGCCGTGAACCTGCGCGGCATCGGCAGGACGGCGACCGCGACGAAGGTGCTGGTCGGCGTGGTGCTGGCGGTGCTGGCCCTGGTCGCGGTGGCCGGCACGGCCGGCGGCGAGGTCTCGCTCGACCGTCTCGGCGACCTCGACGGCTCCGGGCGGGGCGTGCTCACCGCCGCCGGGCTGCTCTTCTTCGCCTTCGCCGGGTACGCCCGGATCGCCACCCTCGGCGAGGAGGTGCGCGAGCCGGCGCGGACCATCCCCCGGGCGGTCCCGCTGGCCCTCGGCGTGGTGCTGGCGGTCTACCTGGTGCTCGCCGTGGTGGCGGTCGGCGTGCTCGGGGCCGACCGGCTGGCCGCATCCGCCGCTCCCCTGGCCGACGTGGTGACCGCCGCCGGGCTGCCCGGCCTGGCGTGGCTGGTGCGGGCCGGGGCGACGGTGGCGGTGACCGGGGTCCTGTTCTCCCTGCTCGCCGGGGTGGGGCGCACCGCGCTGGCGATGGCCCGCCGCCGCGACCTGCCGGGGGCCCTCGCCGCCGTGCACCCGGTGCACCGGGTGCCGCACCGGGCGGAGCTGGCCGTGGCCGCCGTGGTGGTGGCGATCGTGCTGCTGGGCGACGTCCGCGGCGCGATCGGCTTCTCCAGTTGCACGGTGCTGGTCTACTACGCGATCACCAACGCCGCCGCGCTGACGCTGGGCCGGGACCCGGGCCGGCGGCTGCCGGTGCGGGCGCTGGCCGTGCTGGGGCTGGCCGGCTGCCTGCTGCTCGCGGTCAACCTGCCGCCGGCCAGCGTGCTCGCCGGCGCCGCCGTGCTGGCCGTCGGCGCCCTCTGGTACGCCCTGCGCCCCCACCGGGCCTGACGCCGTTCCCGGGACGCGCAGCCCGGCGGACCGGGCGCCGTCACTCCTCCGGCTGGCGGGGCGTGGGCGCGATCGGTTCCTCCGGCGGGGGCGCGGCCTCACGGAGCAGGGCGTTCAGGCCGGCGCGGCGGGCCACCACCGTCAGCCGGTCGCCCGCGACGATCACCAGCCGCGCGTCGGGCGCCCAGTCGAGGCGCTGGCCGGCCCGGGCGTGCGCCAGCAGGCGTACGCTCTCGGCCCGTCCGACGGCGGCGAGCGGCCTGCCGTCCAGCGACGACCCGGCGGCGACCGAGACCTCGGTGACCAGCAACGCGTGCCGGCCGACCGGGATGGTGGCGATCACCGCGCGGTCCAGCAGCGCGGCGGCGAACGACGGCGCCGCGAGGTAGGACACGCTGCGCGAGACGCCGATGCCGAACGCCTGCTGGATACGTTCGGCGAAGTGGCCGTCGAAGAGCCGCAGCACCACCTGGAGTTCCGGGTTGACGGCCCGGCCGATGAGCGCCGCCTGGAGGTTGGTCTCGTCGTCGGTGGAAACCACCACCAGCGCCTGGCAGCCGCCCACCGACGCCGACTGGAGGGTCTCCTCCAGCGCGGCGTCGCCCACGATCAGCGGCACGCCCAGCCGCCGGGCCAGCGCCCCACCGCGCGGCTCGGCCAGCTTGTCGATCGCCACCACCTCGACGCCGAAGTCGCAGAGCTGCGCCATCACCCGGGTGCCGACGTTGCCCAGCCCGACCACCACCACGTGCCCGGAGCGCTCGGGCTGGATGCGGCCGGAGTGCAGGGCCAGCCGGGCGTTGACGATGCCGTCGACCACCACTGCGGTGATCAGCGGGATCAGCGCCAGCCCGGCCAGGTTGAGCACCACCTGCATGACCTGCTCGGCGGCGGACTTGTCCGGGTTGGGGTCCTGCCCGGTCAGCGTGGTCACCAGCGTGAGATAGAGCGAGTCGGCCCAGTCCTCGTGCGCGGCGTAGCCGTTGAGCGAGCCGAGCACCCCGATCACCGCCAGCAGCACGATCACCGCCACGCCGATCTTGCGGGTGGCGAAGCTGCGCACCGCGCGCAGCAGCACCGTCAGCGGGCGGCGGCGCCGGCGGGCCCGCCTCAGCCGGCGGGCGGCCAGCTCCGTCCCGGGTGGCGTCCCGGTCGCCTCGGCGATCACCAGGTCGGCGGCGCGCTCGTCGGCGGGCAGCAGCCGGACCTGCTGCGGGTCGCGGGTGTCGGCCACCCCGCAGACCACGTCGGTCGGGCGTACGTCGTCGCGGCGGGCCACGTAGAGGGTGCGCCCGCCGTGCCGGAAGTGGGTGGGGGCGACCTCGCCGAGCGCGGCGGCCACGAAGGCGGGGGCGGCCATGGAGGCGTCGGAGAGCACCGCCGAGTCGGGGAAGATCTGCCGCACCCCGTTGGCGAGGCCGGTGTTGAACATCCGCACCACCAGGCGCAGCCGGGGCTCGACCTCCTGCGCGCACAGCGCGGCGTGCATGTTGCCGACGTCGTCCTGGTGCAGCAGGGCCAGCCCGTCGGCGCCGGCCAGCCCGGCCCGGCGGAAGGTGACCTCGTCCAGCCGGTCGGCGCGGACGACCTCGACGCCCTGGAGGTCCCGCCCGTCGGGCTCGTCCGAGCGCGGTCGTTCGGGCACGACCAGGGTGATCCGGACGCGGCCGGCCTGGAGTTCGGTGGCGAGCAGCGCCCGCACCACCCAGTAGGCGAGGGCGTCGCGACCACAGATCACGTAGTGCGCCCGCGCGTCGCCGTTGGCCCGGAGCCGCCGGCCGGCACGCCGCGCACGATCCAGCAGGGGCTCCGCCATGCGCCGCATCGTAGTCAGCCGGTCGCGCCGCGCGCAGCCCTCTGATCATGAACGCTGGTCGCGCCGGCATGTCCCCTCCGGTGACGGGTAGAGCACCGGCATGCAGACGTTCCTGCCGTACCCGGACTTCCTGGCCAGCGCCCGGACGCTGGACCAGAAGCGGCTGGGCAAGCAGCGGGTGGAGACCATCCAGGTGCTGCGCGGGCTGACCTGGCCCACGTACGGCTGGCGCAACCACCCGGCGGTGAGGATGTGGGCCGGGTACGAGGAGGCCCTCACCCGGTACGGGCTGGACGTCTGCGCGGTCTGGTGCGAGCCCGGTCGGGCCGACACCTGCGCGACCACGATGACCACCGACCTCGCCGCCGCCTGCGGCCTGACCCGGGTGCGCACCCAGGCCGAGCTGGCCGAGGCCGGGGAGCTGCCGCCCTGGCTGGGCCGCGACGACCTGCACCTGAGCCACCGCTCGTCGCTGCTGCGCAAGGACCCCGGGCACTACGGGCCGATCTTCGGCGACGACGTCCCGCCCGACCTGGAGTACGTCTGGCCCGCCTCGGACCGGCAACGGCGCTGCCTGCCGCCGCCGACGTGAGCCGGGGCGCGTGAGCCGCCTGCGGTCGGGGAACGTTCCTCCTGGCTGGTCACCGGGCAGACTGGAGACCCATCCGGCGGAAAGGTGCACATGGCGCTGTCGAAGGTGGTCGGTCGGCTCATCGGCGTACGCGAGCACGAGGTGGACCCGGGCGGTGGCGGCGCCCCGCGCGTGCCGGGCCCGGTCGAGGCGGTGGTGGTCGGCGGCGGGATCGCCGGCATGTCGGCGGCGGTCGTGCTGGCGGAGCGCGGGGTCGCGGTGACCGTGCTGGAGGCCGCGCCGACGCTCGGCGGCCGGCTCGGGGCCTGGCCGGAGACGCTCGCCGACGGCACCCGGCAGACGAACGAGCACGGCTTCCACGCGTTCTTCCGGCAGTACTACAACTGGCGGTCGATCCTGCGCCGCGCCGACCCGGGCCTCGGCTTCCTCAAGCCGGTTCCGGGCTATCCGATCCTGAGCGAGCGGTGGCCCACCGAGGAGTTCGGCAGGCTGCCGCCCGCGCCGCCGATGAACCTGCTGGCGCTGCTGCTGCGCAGCCCCAGCCTGCGCCTGGGTGACCTGCGGGGAATGGACCGGGACGCGGCGCTGCCGCTGCTCACCTACGACCCGGGGCGCACCTACGCCGAGTTCGACGACACGACCGCCGACGCGCTGCTCACCTCGCTGCGGCTGCCGGACCGGGCCCGCGCGATGCTCTTCGAGGTCTTCTCCCACTCGTTCTTCAACCACGAGGCGGAGATGTCGGCGGCGGAGATGATCGCCCAGTTCCACTTCTACCTGCTGGGCAACCCGGAGGGGCTGGCCTTCGACTGCCCGGACGAGGACTACGCGACGGCGATCTGGGAGCCGCTGACGCGGCACGTGGAGAAGCACGGCGGCCGGGTGGTGACGCACGCCGCCGCCACCGTCGTGACCCGCGACGGCGCCGGCTGGCGGGTGGCGACCGCCGACGGCACGTCGTACCCGGCCCGGCACGTGGTGCTCGCCGTCGACCCGCCCGCCCTCGCCGCGCTGATCGCGGCCTCGCCCGGCCTGGCCGACCACGCGCCCCGGCTGGCGGCGCGGATGCCCGCGTTCGGCCGGCCAGGACCGCCGTACGCGGTGGCGCGCTACTGGTGCGACGGGGACGTCTCCGCCGACCGGGCGGTGTTCAGCGGGGTGTCCCGGCAGCCCACCCTGGACTCGGTGACCCTCTACCACCGGCTGGAGAACGAGTCCCGCCGCTGGGCGGAACGCACCGGGGGCTCGATCGTGGAGCTGCACGCGTACGCCTGCGAGGCGGGCGTGCCCGCCGAGGAGCTGGCCGAACGGATGCGGGTCGAGCTGACCGCGCTCTGGCCGGAGGCGGCCCGGCTGCGGGTCCGCGAGCTGCGTGCCCGGGTGGAGGCGCAGGCGCCGGCGTTCACGCCCGGCAGCCACGCCTGGCGGCCGGGGGTACGCACCGACGCCGACGGGCTCTACCTGGCCGGCGACGGCATCCGGACGGAGTTCCCGAGCGCGCTGATGGAGCGCTCGGCGGCGACCGGGATCATCGCGGCCAACCACGTCCTGCGGGCCGAGGGCGGCGCGGCCGAGCCGGTCCGCTCGATCCGGCCGCGGGGCCTGCTCGCCGGTCGGGGATGAGCAAAACGGACAAATAGGCCGCTCGGCTGGCCTAGGCTGACCGTCTGGGATGAGCCGGGAGGTCAGCGGGATGTCGCCGCGTACGGACGACGGCCCACTCGTCGCCGACGTCCCGCGGGACGACGCGTACCCGCTGGTCCGGGACGAGCGGGCCTGCGTCGTGACCGCCCTGCGGCTCGGCTGGTGGATGGCGGACGCCTACCACCACGCGCGGACCGCCGAGCTGCTCGACCCCGGGGCCGACCGGCCGGCGGGCGCACCGGCGAAGCTGTCCAACCTGACCGAGATGTCGGGGCGGCGGCGGATGCACATGTACCTGGACGGCGTGGAGGTCGCGCTCACCCAGATCGCCGAGCTGACCCGGCGCGTCGGCCCCCTGCCCGCCACCGCGGACGCGCGGGGCCGGGTGGCCGACGGATCCGCCGACCCCCTGCTGCTCGCCCTCGACGACCTGAACGTGGAGCTGCTGCGCTGGACGATGGCCACCAACCAGCGGGTGGGGCTGGCGTACCGGCTGGGGCGCTCGCTGGCCGACACCGTCCGGTACGGCGAGGCCGTGCGCAACGGCGACGCCGGGCAGGTGGCCCAGCGCTTCGGCGGGCGGCAGTTCGAGATCGGCCGTTGGCTGGGCGAGCTGGCCAGCGTGCTGCCCCCGTACTCGGCCGCGGTGGTCCGCCGCTCGCTGTCGGCGTGGGCGTCGGCGGTCACCAGGGCGGGCATGGGCGACCCGGCCGAGGCGGGGCTGCCCGAGCTGGCCCGCGAGCTGCGCAACCAGGGCGAGCTGTGGCAGGGCGTGCTCACCGGTGGGCTGCACCCGAGGGACCTGCTCGACGAGGAGGACTACGCCATCGTCGCCCGGAACCTGATCGTCCGGGACCGGAAGCTGGTGGTGCAGGCCGTCCGGGGGATCTTCTGGCCGGTGCTCGTCCCGCTGCTCGCGGTGCTGTTCGCCGTGGTGGGGGTGAGCGCGCTCGCCGCCGCCGGGTCGCCGGTCACGCGGGCCGCCGTGGCCCTGCTCGGGTTGGGCGCCGGGCTGGCCGCGATCTGGCGCACCGTCTCGGGGCCGGCGCTCGCGGTCGCCGGGGAGGTCAACCGGCCCCTGCTGGAGAGCGAGCTGTCCGCGCGGATGGCCGTACGCATCGACCGGCCGCTGGCCGCCGCGCGGGCCGCCGGCCGGGCCCGCCGGCAGCGCCGCCCCGACGAGCCGGGGCCTCGATCGAAATCCGTTGCCCCTCTCTCCCCCGCCGACCTACCGTGATCGCGCAAGGTCAACCACCGCCGCGGGAGCTGGTCATGTCGATGTCGCACGTCACCTGTGTGCCGTCGTGCCTGCCCACGCCTCCGGCGAACGGCGGTCACCGCGCCGAAGACCCCGGGGGCGGCCGGCCCGACTGACGCGTGCCCGCACGACGTCGAGCCGCCCGTCCGCACCCGGACCGGGCGGCTCTTTCGCTGTCCGGCCCGCCCAGCTCGTCACCGCCACGAAGGGAGACACCGGTGGACGCCGTCCTCGTCGTCAACGCCGACCTCGGCCCGCTGCACCGGGTCACCGTCCAGCACGCGATCCGGATGCTCTGCCGGCGGGTCGCCGAGATCCACGAGGCCGAGCCGGACCGGGTGATCGGGGTGTTCCCGGTGCCCCGGGTGGTGCGCCTGGTCCGCTACGTGGTGACCCGGTGGCGGTTCAGCGCCGGACCGGCCTGGTCCCGGGCGGGCGTGCTGCGCCGCGACGGGCGCTGCTGCGCGTACTGCGGCGGACCGGCCGGCACCATCGACCACGTCCTGCCCCGCTCGCGCGGCGGCCGGAACACCTGGCGGAACACGACCGCCGCCTGCTACGGCTGCAACCAGCGCAAGGGCGACCGGACGCCGGCCGAGGCGGGCATGCCGCTGCGGCGCGAGCCGGCGACCCCGACCTGGGCGGCGCTGGCGGGGCGGTGACGGACCGGCCGGCGGGAACGGGGGGCCGCGTCGGGGGTACGGCCCCCGGCGCGGCGCCCGCCGGCCCCGGGGGGTCAGTGCCGGGCGGGCGGGGTCCAGCCGAAGCGGGCCGGGCGGCGTTCGTGGAAGGCGGCGACGCCCTCGCGGGCCTCGCCGCTGGCCCGGACCTGCCCGTGCCACCAGGCGATCCGGTCCTCGTCCGCCCGCCCGTCGACGATCTCCTTGGCGGCGGCGACGCTGAGCTGGGACCGGGCGACCACGGCGGCGGTCAGTTCGTCCACCCGGGCGGCGAGCCCGTCGCCCGGGTGGACCTCGTCGACCAGGCCCACCCGCAGCGCCCGCTCGGCGTCGACCAGCTCGGCGGTGAAGAGCAGGTGCTTGGCCGCGGCCGGACCGACCAGCCGGGCCAGCCGGCGGGTGGTCGGCGCCGGGTACACCAGGCCCAGCCGCGCCGGCGGCACGCCGAACCGCGCGTCGACGGCGGCGATCCGCAGGTCGCAGGCGACGGCGAGCTGACAGCCGCCGCCCACGCACGCGCCCCGGACGGCGGCGACGGTCGGCTTGGCGAAGGCGGCGAGCCGCTCCTCGGCAGCCACCGCGATGCTGGCGTCGCCGGCGTCCAGCAGCTCGTCCAGGTCGCTGAGGTCCGCGCCGGCGCAGAAGGTGTCCCCCGCGCCGGTGAGCACCAGCGCCCGGACGGCCGGGTCGGCCTCCAGCCCGTCGAGCAGCTCCGGCAGCCGCCGCCACATCGCGGTGGTCATCGCGTTGCGCCGCGCCGGGTTCCGGATCACCACCGTCGCCACCGGCCCGGCCACCTCGACGAGGAGTTCCGCGTCCGCCACCGTCACCACCCCTTCGACGTCCCGCCCGGCCGCCGGAACCGGCGACGCGTGCGGCGACCATAACGGCGCCGGCCCGACGGCCACCCTGGCGGGGTGGTCACCGGGCCGGCGACGGTACGGCTACGTCAGGAGACGTTGAGGGCGGTGTCGTCCACGACGAAGGACGTCTGGAGCGACGCGTCCTCGACGCCGGTGAACCGCAGGGTCACGGTCTGCCCCTTGTACGCGGCCAGCGAGAACGACTTCTGGCTGTACCCGGCGGCCTTGTTCAGGTTCGAGTACGTGGCGAGGGTCGCCAGCACCGTGCCGGAGGAGTTGAGCACCTGCACCCGCAGCGTGTCGTACGCGGTGCCGGTGGTGGTCTCCGCCGTGTCGATGTGCAGCCAGAAGCTGAAGTTGTACGACGTGCAGCCGGCCGGCAGGCTCACCGACTGGGAGAGCGTCTCGGTGCGGGTGCTCCCGTACCCGTTCATCCACGCGTTCCACGTGCCGGTGCGGGCCGGCTGCGAGGTGCCGTGCTGGCCGATGACGCCCGAGGTCTGCGTCCAGGTGGTGACCCCGGACTCGAAGCCCGGGTTGCCGAGCTTCTGACCCGGGCTGGTGCAGCCGCCGCCGGTGCCGTTCACCGTCAGCGTGTAGGTGGCGCTGCGGGTGACCGAGCCGGCGCCGTTCACGGTGACCGTGTAGGTGCCCGGCGGCGTGGCGGCCGTGGTGGCGACGGTGAGGGTCGAGGAGCCGCCCGAGGTCACCGAGGCCGGGCTGAACGAGGCGGTCGCCCCGCTCGGCAGGCCGGCGGCCGACAGCGTCACGGTCTGCGCCGAGCCGCTGGTGGTGGCCGTGGCCACGGTGGTGGAGACCGAGCCGCCCGGGTTCACCGCGCCGGAGGTCGGCGAGAGCGAGACCGAGAAGTCGTTGCCGGTCGAGCACGGCGCGTCGTTGCCGGCCACGTTCACCGCCGTCCAGGCCGCCTGCACGGTCCGGTACTCGGTGGAGCAGCTGCCGTACAGGTCGGTCGCGGCGCGCAGGCTGTACGCCCGGGCGGTGTTGGCCGGGTTGCTGGTGTTGACGTACGAGGTGTTGGAGGTGAAGTACGTGTCCAGCGCCCGCCACCAGATCTTCTCGGCCTTGGCGCGGCCGATGCCCGTCACCGCCGGGGCGGAGCCGCAGATCGGCGAGGTGCCGTACGGGGTGGCCCCGGTGCCCTCGGCGAGGTTGAAGAAGAAGTGGTTGGCCACGCCGGACGAGTAGTGCACGTCCTTGTTCTTCGTGGAGGTCGACCAGCAGCTGTCGCCCGAGCCGTCCAGGGCCGGGTTGTACATGTAGCGCAGCGGCGTACCGTTGCCGTTGATGTTGATCTTCTCGCCGACCTGGTAGTCGCCCGGGTCGGCGGGGCTGTTGGCGTAGAACTCGACCATGTTGCCGAAGATGTCGCTGGTGGCCTCGTTGAGGCCGCCGGACTCGCCGGAGTAGGTCAGGCCGCCGGGGACCACGTTCTCGGTGACGCCGTGGCTCATCTCGTGGGCGGCCACGTCGATGGAGACCAGCGGCCGGGAGTTGCCACTGCCGTCGCCGTACGTCATCCGGGAGCCGTCCCAGAAGGCGTTGACGTAGTTGTTGCCGTAGTGCACCCGGCTGGGCACGCCCCGGCCGTCGCCGAAGATGCCGTTGCGGCCGTGCACGTTCTTGAAGTAGTCGAAGGTCCTGGCGGCGCCGTAGTGCGCGTCCACGGCGGCGGACTGCCGGTTGGAAGCGGTGCCGGTGCCCCAGGTGTTGTCGGCGTCGGTGATCGTGGTGCAGGTCGACGTGCCGTTGTTCATGTCGCACGTGGAGCCGTTGCCGCGCAGCGGGTCGACCATCTGGTACGTGCTGCCGGAGAGCGTGGTGTCCACGGTGACGGTGCCCGAGTAGACGCTGTTGCCCGTGCCGGCCACGGCCTCGATCTCGTCGTACGAGCCGACGACCTTGCCCGTGGTGGCGTCGGTGATGACGTGGAACCGCGACGGCGTCTGCCCGTCCGGGTGCCAGCCGGTGACGACGGTCTCCCAGGCGAGCCGGCCCTTGCCGGAGCTGGCGTCGACGAAGAGCTCCGGGGTGCCCACGGCGGTGAGCGTGCCGGAGAACTCGGCGCGGGCGGCCTTCCGCGCCGCCGCGGCGGGGACCTTCGCCGAGGTGGGCAGGGCCAGCGGGGCGTCCAGACCGACCGAGGAGCCGGCGTAGCCGCCGTTCGGGGTCGTGTGGATGACGAAGTCACCGCCGTACACCCGCAGGCCCTGGTAGGTCCGGGTGTAGCGGGTGTGCGCGGCGCCGTCGGCGTCCACCTTGGTGCTGTGCACCTGGTAGGACTCGGCACCGGTGCCCTGGACGGCGCCGGGGTTGGTCCGCAGGACGCTCGCCGCGGCGGCGACGGGCCCGCCCGGGGCGGGGGCGGTGGGGGGTGCCGCAAGCGCCGGGGTGGCGACGACGGTCAGCAGGCCGCTGGTGAGCAGGGCCGTACCGACGGCGGCGAGGGGTCTTTTCACGTGCCCTCCTGAACGGGGGTATGCGCGACAGGGATAGTCACGCATGTAGATATAACGATGCAACGACCCAAAAGAGAAGGGGTGATCGGAATTCCGCCCGGGACACTGACCGTTCGGTGGAACCGGGGCCGGCGGGAACCGCGCCGCCGCGCCGCGCGTCCGAGCGGCATGAGATCAGCTTCGATGGCCGGCGTCAAGATCGCGCTGGTGGCGACGGTCCTGTCCGGCTGCGCGACGACCCAACCGCCGCACCGGGTGCCGCCGCCGAAGAGCCTCCCGGCGGGCCCGTCCGCACCGGCCACCGCGCCACCCGCCTCCGCACCGACGGCCGCGGCGGCGCGCGTCGTGCTGACCCGGTCGGGCGGGATCGCCGGGCGCGGCGACACCGTGACGGTGGAGCCCGACGGCCGGTGGACCGTCGTCGACCGCGCCGGGTCGCGGCGTACCGGCCGGCTCGCCGGCGCGGACCTGGACCGGCTGCGCCGGCTCGTCGCCGACCCGGACCTCGCCGCCGAGGCCGGCCGCCCGGCGGCCCCCACCGCCTGCCGGGACGCCTTCAGCTACCGGCTGACGGTCGGGGCGGTGGAGACCGGCTACGTGGACTGCCCGTCCGACGGTGGCCCGCCGGCGACGACCCGCGCGGTGGTGGAACTGCTGGTCGCGGCCACCGGCTGAGCCGAGCCACCGCCGAGCGGGCGGGCCCTCAGAACCGGTGGTCCGCCGGCAGGCCGGTGCCGCGCAGGCCGGGCGGCAGGTGGGCGGTGTCGTTGACGGCGACCAGGGTGGGCGGCCCGCCCGAGCCGTAGCGGATCACCGTCAGCCCGCAGTGGTGCGCGTTGAACCCCAGCCAGCGCCGCTCCGGCGCGTCGAGCGCAGGCCGGACGAACCAGGCGATCAGGAACGTGTGCGTGACGACCAGGTCCCGCCGGTCCCCGTCCACCGGCGCGGGGGCGAAGCGCCGCACGGCCGCCGCCGTCAGTCGCGGCCCGTCGGCCCGCTCCGCCGGGGAGAAACGGGTCCCCACGTCGTCCCCCTCGTACGCGATCGACAGGCGTGCCACCGGCGGCACACCTGTCGATCATGGCTCCCCGCCGCCAGGTCAGCCCCGGGGGAACATCTGGCCGATGCGGATCTTGTTGCCGAACGGGTCGCGGATGCCGAAGTCGATCCCGTACGGGCGCTCCATCGGCTCGTCGGTGATCTCGACGCCCTTGGCGACGAGGTCCTCGTACGTCTTGTGCGCGTCGTCGGTGGTCATGAAGAGGTACCCGCCCAGCGCCCCCTTGGTGAGCAGCTCACGGACCTGCTCGGCGGTGGCCGGGTCCAGCGCCGGCGGGCCCGGCTTCTCCAGCAGGATCTCGCGCTCCGGGTCGCCGGGCAGGTTCACCGTCAGCCAGCGCATGAAGCCGAGGTCCTGGTCGGTGTTGACCTCCAGGCCGAGCTTGCCGACGTAGGAGTCGAGGGCCTCGTCCTGGTCGAGCACGTAGATCTGGGAGCGGCTGATCGCGTTCATCGTCATGCCGGAAACGCTACGGGGCGGGCCTGACCTGCTGCTTATCCAAAACTGACCTCTGCTGCCCGAAGCTGCTGGGCCGGGTCCATGCCTTGGTGAAGCACACCGGCACGGCGGCGGTCGGCGCCTTGCGGCGGCGGTACTCCGACGGCGGCTCCCCGACGATCTGCCGGAACGTGCGGCTGAACGTGCCCAGGCTGGAGAAGCCGACCGCGTAGCAGACGCCGGTGACGTCCCGGTCGGTGTGCAGCAGCAGGTACATGGCCCGCTCCACCCGCCGCCGCTCAAGGTAGCGGTGCGGGGTCTCGCCGAAGGTCGCCCGGAAGGTGCGGATGAAGTGCGCCTCGGAGACGTACGCGATCCGGGCCAGGGCGGGGATGTCCAACGGCTGGTCGTACGCGCGGTCCATGGCGTCCCGGGCGCGCAGCATGGCCCGGTTCGACTCCTCCGTGGCCCTGCTCACGCCGCCCAGCATAGGGCGCCGCCACGCCGGGCCCGCTACCTCGGCGCGGTCGCCAGGATCGCGTCGAGGCCCTGGTCGAACAGCTCGTCGTCGCTCCACCGGGCATCGTCGAGATGACCGGAGGCGGTGAGGGTCGGATAGGCGGCGGGATTCGCCGTGATGTGTCGCCGGGCCTCGCTGCGCGCGTGCGGATCCGCGGTCCGCCGCCAGGTGGCCTCGGTGAGCGCGGCGCCGACGACGTAGTTGGCGAGCAGGCGGGTGGCCACCGCCAGCCGGCGGCCCGAGAAGCCGCCGCGGACCAGTGCCGACTGGAGGAACTCGGTGCGCGCGAGCACGTTGGGGCCGAGCATGGGACGCCCGATCAGGCTCGCCGCCCAGGGGTGCCGGAGGATTGCCGCCCGCCAGTCCCGGGCCAGCGCGCGGACGTCATCCCGCCAGTCGCCCACCTCGTGCGGGAGCCGTACCTCGCCGAAGATCTGGTCGACGGCCAGGTCGAGCACGTCGTCCTTCGTCTTCACGTGCCAGTACAGCGCGGTGGAGGTGACGTCGAGCTGCTGGGCGAGGCGACGCATCGTCAGGCCGTCCATACCGTGCCCGTCGAGCAGGGTCACCGCGGCGTCGACGATGCGTTGCCGGCTCAGCGGCGGCGTACGGCGCGGGCGGGCCGACTCCGCGCGGAGCCACACCGAGCTGACGGCGTCGGGCCGGCCGGCCGGCTCTTCGCGGGGCGCCCGGCCGGATCGGTTGATGGTCACCCGAGCACTCTAGTACGGTGCTCGGGTGACTTAACGCTGGTAAGTTCCTCGACGCGCGTTAGGTTCGTCGGCCGCCACGTTCCAGAGGAGGCCCGGACATGCCCCTGATGCGGATCCATCTCGACACCGACCCGACCACCGCCCGCCGGGTCCTGGCCCTGCACCGAGCGGGGAAACACCACCACGAGTCCCGGGACGCCGCCCGGAGCGAGGTCTGGCGCCACGGCCGCACCCCGGCCGCCGAGCCGGTCTTCGTCGGCGTCACCAACGGCAAGCCCCTCCGCCTGATCTACGACGTGGAGGTCCACTTCGACACGACGCCCTGACACCGGCCGGCCCGGCGGTGCGCGTTCGACAGTGGGCGTCCTGGCGTTCGGCGACACCCACAGCACGGCCGGCTGCCGTGCACCCGGCTGCTGTATCGACGCTGCGGTCGACCGGCCGGCACACGACAGCACCCGGCGTGGAATGCCTGATGAAATTTGGAGCCCCCGGCCGGGATCGAACCGGCGACATCTCGCTTACAAGGCGAGTGCTCTGGCCAGCTGAGCTACAGGGGCGTGCGGTGCCGACGTCAGCATAGCGACTGACGTCCGGATTTCCGCCTCGGCAGGCCCCCCGACCACGGGAAACGTCGCCGATGCAACGACGTCCACCGACATCGACGGTCGATTGATGTCCGCCCGTGCCCGAGTGACCGGAATGTCTATGCGGTCCGTCCCATCCCGTGCGCCCCGCCTTGGCAGGTGACGTAAAGCCGTTTACCGTGCAGTGACACGGACGACATCTCGATCATCGAGAGGCTGCCCGTGGGTCGGCGCGTACCCGTGCCGGCCGCTCCTTCACTCGGATCGTCCGGCACGTTCCTGCCGGTGAAAGGAAGCACCCCACCATGGCTACGGTCACCTACTCCAAGGCGTCCCGGATCTACCCGGGCACGGAGCGTCCCGCCGTCAACCAGCTCGACCTGGAGATCGGCGACGGCGAGTTCCTCGTCCTGGTCGGCCCCTCCGGTTGCGGCAAGTCCACCAGCCTGCGCATGCTCGCCGGCCTGGAGGACGTCGACCAGGGCTCAATCCACATCGACGACCGGGACGTCACCCACCTGCCGCCGAAGGCCCGCGACATCGCGATGGTCTTCCAGAACTACGCCCTCTACCCGCACATGACGGTGTACGAGAACATGGCGTTCGCGCTCAAGCTGCGCAAGACCTCGAAGGCCGAGATCGACCGGCGGGTCAAGGAGGCGGCGGCGCTGCTCCAGCTGGAGGAGTACCTGGGCCGCAAGCCGAAGGCCCTCTCCGGCGGTCAGCGCCAGCGGGTGGCCATGGGCCGGGCGATCGTCCGCGAGCCGCAGGTCTTCCTCATGGACGAGCCGCTGTCGAACCTCGACGCGAAGCTGCGTGTGCAGACCCGTACCCAGATCGCGTCGCTGCAGTCGAAGCTGGGCGTCACCACCGTCTACGTCACCCACGACCAGGTCGAGGCCATGACCATGGGCCACCGGGTGGCGGTCATGCTCGACGGCGTGCTCCAGCAGGTGGACACCCCGCGGGCGCTCTACGACACCCCGGCCAACGTCTTCGTCGCCGGCTTCATGGGCTCCCCCGCCATGAACATCAAGACCGTGCCGCTGAGCGAGCGGGGCGCCGCCTTCGCCGACCTGCAGATCCCGCTCACCCGTGAGCAGGTCGAGGCGGCCCGCGCCGACGGCGGCGACAACAAGGTGACCGTCGGCTTCCGCCCCGAGGACTGCGACCTGGTCAGCCCGACCGAGGGCGGCATGCCCGTCGTCGTCGAGCTGGTCGAGGACCTCGGCTCGGACGCCAACATCTACGGCCACGCCGCGCTCGAGGGCAGCAACGAGCGCTTCGTGGTCCGCACCGACCGGCGCACCATGCCGAACATGGGCGACACCGTGTTCGTCAAGCCGCGCGAGGGCCGCAGCCACGTCTTCAACGCGAGCACCGGCAACCGCATCTGACGTACGACGAGATGGGGGTGCCCGCCGATCGGCGGGCACCCCCATCGTCTTGTCCGGCCGTATGCCTCCGAAGGCGAAGGGGTGGTCCGCCGTCGGCGGACCACCCCTTGCCGTGTCTGCGGATCAGCCCTCGGCGGCCCGGCGGCGCGCCACCTCGGCGAGGGTGACGGCCGCCGCGACGCTGGCGTTGAGCGACTCGACGTCGGAGACCATCGGGATGCTGACCGTCAGGTCGCAGGTCTCGCCGACCAGCCGGGAGAGCCCCCGCCCCTCCGAGCCGACCACCACGACCAGCGGGCCGACGGCGGCCTCCAGGTCGTAGAGGTCGGTCTCGCCGTCGGCGTCCAGGCCCACGACGAGGAAGCCGGCGTCCTGGCAGGCCTTCAGCGACCGGGTCAGGTTGGTCACCTGGGCGACCGGCACCCGCGCCGCCGCGCCGGCGCTGGTCCGCCAGGCGGTCGCGGTGATCCCGGCCGCCCGCCGCTCCGGTACGAAGACACCCTGCGCGCCGAAGGCGGCGGCGGACCGGATCACCGCGCCGAGGTTGCGCGGGTCGGTCACCCCGTCCAGCGCCACCAGCAGCGGGGCGGCCTGCTCCAGCGCCGCCGCGACGAGGTCCTCGAAGGGCTCGTACGCGAACGCCGGCACCTGGAGCCCGATGCCCTGGTGCAGCACCCCGCCGGTCATCCGGTCCAGCTCGGCCCGGCTGACCTCCAGGATCGCGATGCCCCGGTCGGCGGCCGTCCGGACGATCTCGTTGACCCGGTCGTCGGCGTCGATGCCCTGGGCGGTGTAGAGCGCGGTCGCCGGCACCTGGGCGCGCAGCGACTCCAGCACCGGGTTGCGCCCGACCAGCAGCTCCGGCGTGTCCTTCGACGGGTTGGACTTGCGGCCCGGTGCGACCCGGGGGCCGCCACGACCGGTGGGCCTGGCGCCCCGACCGCCCGTGCCGCGACCGCCGCCGGTCGGCGTGCCCCGGCCACCGCCCCTGCCCCAGGTGGTGTCCTTGCTGCCCGGCTGACCGATCTTGGGGGCGCGCCCCTCCTCGGCCGCCGCCCGGCGCTCCTTGTCCTGCTTCCAGGCGGTGCGCTGGGGCAGCTTCTCGGTGCCCGAGTAGGCCTTGTGCCAGGGCCGCTCGTCGGCGGGCAGGGTCCTGCCCCGCCCGGCGAGGGCGTCCTTGTTCTTGCCACCGGAGCCCTTCGGGGCTCCCGCCTTCGGCGTCAGACGCCGGCCACGGCGCTGCGAGTTGCCGGCCATCAGTCCTGCTCTCCAATAGTCCAACGGGGGCCCTGGGGGGTGTCCTCGACCACCACGCCGGCCTGCTTGAGCTGGTCGCGTACGGCGTCTGCGGCGGCCCAGTCCTTGCGGCCGCGGGCCTGTGCGCGCTGCTCCAGGGCCAGCGCGACCAGCGAGTCCACCACGCCGCGCAGGTCGTCCGCGCGGCCGCCACCGGTCCACGCCGGGTCGAGGGGGTCGACCCCGAGGATATCCAGCATGGCGCGCGCCGAGGCCAGCGCCGTGCGGACGGTCACATCGTCGCCGCCGGTCAGCGCGGTGTTGCCGTCGCGGACCACCTCGTGCAGGACGGCGAACGCGGCGGAGGTGTTCAGGTCGTCGTCCATGGCCGCCGCGAACGCACCCGGCAGCTCACCGAGCTGACCGGCGCCGACGCGCTCGACGGCCCGCTGCACGAACCCCTCGATCCGGCGGTACGCGACGGCGGCCTCGCGCAGCGCGTCCTCCGAGTAGTCGATCCGGGAGCGGTAGTGCGCGGCGGCGTAGTAGTAGCGCAGCTCCACCGGGCGCACCCCGAGCGAGTCGACGTACGTCAGGTCGAGGGCGTTGCCGAGCGACTTGCCCATCTTGGCGCCGCCGATGCTGAGCAGCCCGTGGTGCACCCAGTAGCGGGCGAACGGCAGCCCGGCGGCCTGCGACTGGGCGATCTCGTTCTCGTGGTGGGGGAAGGTCAGGTCCAGCCCTCCGCCGTGGATGTCGAACTCGGCGCCGAGGTAGCGCCGGCACATCGCCGAGCACTCGATGTGCCAGCCCGGCCGGCCCCGCCCCCACGGCGACGGCCAGTAGGCGTCCGCCGGCTCGTCGGGCTTGGCGCCCTTCCAGAGCGCGAAGTCGCGCGGGTCGCGCTTGCCCCGGTCGGGCGCGTCCCCGGCCGACTGCATCGCGTCCGGCGACTGCCCCGACAGGGAGCCGTACGCCGGCCACGAGCAGACGTCGAAGTAGACGTCGCCGGAGTCGTCGGTGGCCGGGTAGGCGTGCCCGTCGGCGATCAGCTTGGCGATCAGCTCGTGCATCTCCGGGATGTGCCCGGTGGCCCGCGGCTCGTACGTCGGGGGCAGCACGTTGAGCGCCCGGTAGGAATCGGCGAGGATCAGCTCGTTGGCGTACGCGATCGACCAGAACGGCCGGCCCTGCTCCATCGCCTTGACCAGGATCTTGTCGTCGATGTCGGTCACGTTGCGGATGAAGGTGACCTCGTAGCCTGCGGCGAGCAGCCAGCGGCGCAGCACGTCGTAGTTGACGCCGGAGCGAAGGTGACCGATGTGCGGCGGGGCCTGGAGGGTGAGACCACACAGGTAGACCCCCACCTTGCCGGCTTCCCGCGGGACGAAGTCCCGCACCGATCGGGTGGCGGTGTCATACAGGCGTAGCGTCACCGTACAAGGGTAGCCGTCCCACGCGTTCCGGGGTTGTCCGGAGCCGGGTCGTACGCTGCTGGGCGTGGAGACGACGGCGCGGGGCGGGGAGACGGCGCAGACGCTGGACCGCGGGCTGCGGCTGCTGCACCTGGTCGCCGACGCGCCGGGCGGACTGACCATCACCGAGGCGGCGAACCGGTTGGGCGTCGGCCGGGCGGCGGTGTACCGGCTGGTCGGCGCGCTCGCCGCGCACGGCATGTTGCGCCGCGACGGCGAGGGCCGCCTGCGCCTCGGCGCCGGGGTGCTGCACCTGGCCCGGCGGGCCCAGCCGTTGCTCGCCGAGGGGGCGCTGCCCGCGCTGCGCCGCCTCGCCGAGCAGGCCGGCGCGACCGCCCATCTGACGGTGGTCGAGGGCGGCGAGGGGGTCGCGCTCGCCGTGGTCGAGCCGAGCTGGACGTCGTTCCACGTCGCGTACCGGACGGGGGCACGCCACCCGCTGGAGCGCGGGGCGGCCGGGCGGGCCATCCTCGCCGGCCGGGCGGGTGCCGCCGGCCCGGTGAGCACCGCCGGGGAACTCCAGTCCGGCGCGTACGGGGTGGCCGCCCCGGTGCTCGGCGTGCCGGGGCTGGAGGCGAGCGTCGGGGTGGTGGCGCTGGCCCCGCTGGACGCCGAGGTGGTCGGCGCGCAGGTCCTCGCCGCCGCCACCGCCATCGCCACCGCCCTCTCCTGAGCCACCGCCCTCCTTTCCCGAGCCGCCGCCCCGAGCCGCCGCCCCCATGTCCGGGGCGGCCCTCTACCACATCAGGCGGCCGTCGTGCCGGTTGTCCACAGTCGGCATTCGTCGGGGCGGCCCCGGTTGTCCACAGGGCTGTCGGGCGGGGCCGGGCGGCGGGCACGCTGCCCACATGCCACCTCCACCGCACCGGCCCGGCGTACTGGCCTGGCAGGTCTTCCGCGGCTCAGACGCGATCCGACAGGGGCTGGTCACCGAGCACCAGCTGCGCAGCTCGGCCTGGCTGCGCCTGCGCCACGACGTCTACGCCGACGCCCGGCTGGACCGGGACCACGCCCTGGCCTGCCGGGCCGCGGTCCTGCGGCTGCCGCCCGAGGCGGTCGTCGCCGGTCCCTCGGCGGCCTACCTGCACGGCGTCGAGCACGCCGCCTCCTTCACCGACGACGTGCACGTCCTCGTCCCCAGGACGATGCGCCTCGGCCCACAGCGGGGCCTGCGCGTGCACTCCACGGGCCCGGCCACGCCGCCGTCGTGCGCGTCCGCACGATTCCGAGGGGGCGACGGTCCGGGCGTGCCGGGCCGACCGACCGCCGACCGCCGGCACGTCACGGTCCGCCCGCCCGGCGAGGGCCCGAGCACGGCGGCCCGCCCGTCCGCCGAGCGCCGGCACGTCGCGGTCCGCCCGCCCGGCGGAAGCCGGAGCACGGCGGCCCGCCCGTCCGCCACCGGCCGGACCAGCGCGGTCCTTCCGCCCCCGGGCGGCCTGCTGGTGGCGGATCTGCGGACCGCCGGCGTGCCGGCCGGCACGGATCCGACCTCGGCGGCGTGGGAGACGGCGGTCTGGTTGGAGCCGCTCCGTGCGGTCGGCATCGTCGACTCGCTGCTCCGGCAGGGGCTGACCAGCCGCGAGGCTCTCGTCGACGTCGCCGACCGCAACGCCGAGCGGCCCGGCGGTCGCCGGGCGCGCTGGGTGTTCGAGTTGGCGGATCCGGGCGCCCGGTCGCCGGTCGAGTCCGAGTTGCGGGTGCGGCTGGTGCTGGCCGGGCTGCCGCGCCCCGCCGCCCGGCACCCGGTCCGGGTCGCCTCCGGGCTGGTCCTGCACGCCGACCTGGCGTGGCCGGCGTACCGCGTCGCCGTCGCCCAGGACGGGCGGCACGCCGAGGCCGGCAACGGGCACCTCGACCGGATCGCCGGGCTGGTCGGCGCCGGCTGGCTCGTGCTGCCCGTGACCGGCAGGCGACTCCGCCAGGACTTCCCCGGTGTCCTGCGCGAGGTTCGCGCCGCGCTCGGGGCCCGGGGCTGGCGTCAGTGACCGGGACGCTTCCGCCACCGTCCGACGGGTCGGTCGCCCACCGCCGGACATGCGAGGGGCCCGGCCGAACGAGTCGGCCGGGCCCCTGCCGTCCGCCGTTACGGGCGGGCGTTGGGCTTGAGCGGGGTCTTCACCGCCGCGTACGCGTCGACGATGCCGTAACCGTAGAAGCCGTTGAAGTTCAGCCCTCCGGCGCAGTAGGCGTCGAACTCGGCGTCCCGGCCCTCGTTGGCGTACGACTGCAGGCGCGGCTCGGGGCAGGCGTGCTCGGCCGCCGTCCGGTAGAGGTGCTGCTCCACCAGCTTCGGCGCCATCCCGAAGCCGCCGTGACGCTCCTTCTTGCCGTGCTTGCTGACGATCAGCGCGGCGACGCCGGAGGCGTGCGGGGCGGCCATCGAGGTGCCCTGCAGGTAGGTGTAGTACCCGCACTCACCGTTGGCCTTGCACTCCTTGAAGACCGTCTCCTCGAACCCGGCGACGATGTTGCCGTTGGCGTCGACCGAGCCCTCCTCCTGGAGCACCTTCTTCGGGTACGTCGAGAGGATCATGTTGGCGTCGGTGCGGTAGGTGTCCGTGCCGAAGCCGTCACGGAACCAGCCGCCGGGCGCCGCCACGGAGATCTGCTCGGTGCCGTAGTTCGAGAAGTCCGACTTCTTCCCCGACGGCCCGACCGACGACACGCCGATCACGTTGGGGCCCTCGGCGGGCAGGTCCCAGCAGCTGTCGTTGTCGATCTCGCGCGGGTAGGGCGCGGTGTCGCCGTAGTCCGGGCTCGACACGTCGGTGCGCGGGTCGCCCAGGTCCTCGTGGTTGTTGCCCAGCGCGCCGACCAGGGTGACGCCCCGGTCGTGGGCGAAGTTCAACGCCCGCTTCATGGCCTTGATGATGGCCCGCTGCTCGGCCTGGTGCTCCGGGGAGTCGGCCGGGTTGGCGGTGCAGTTGTAGAGCCACGGGTCGACGTAGAAGGACATGTTGACCACGTCCAGGCCGACCTTGCCGGCGTGCAGCAGGCTGTTGACCACCGGCTCCAGGAAGAAGTAGCCGGAGTCCTGGCCGCCCTTCAGCTCGACCAGGGAGATGTTCGGGGCGACGCCGGAGAGGCCGAAGCCGTTGGCGGCGGCGCCGATCGTGCCGGCCACGTGGGTGCCGTGCCCGCCGTCGTCGGTGCCGACCGGGTCGAGGCAGCTCGCCACCTCGCACGGGCCGTCGACGTCCACCATGTCGGGGGCGAAGTTGCGGGACAGCGCCCAGTTGAAGTTCGGCGCGATGTCGGGGTTGCTGGCGTCGACGCCGGTGTCCAGCACGCCGACGGTGACCCGGCGGTCGCCCGGCTCGACCTTGCGCGCCTGGTCCGCCCGGACCATCTCCAGGCCCCAGAGCTTCTCGTCCAGCGGGTCCATCTTCTTGCCCCGCTTGGCGCCCGCGCCCTTGGCCGCGGCGGCGGCCAGCAGGTGCTCCTGCTCGACCCGGTCCAGCTTGGGCTTGCGGCCGATCGCCTTCTGCTCGGTGGCGCCGATCAGCGCGGTCGCGGCGGTGGCCTTGGCCGCGAAGTCCGCCCGGTCGCTGGTCACCCGGAACATGCCGACGTCGTCGGAGCGGGAGACCACCGTGCCGCCGGCCGACCGGATGGCGGCGATCGCGGCGTCCGCCGAGACGCCGTCCTCGGCGACGACGGTGAAGGTACGGGCACTGCTCGGCTCGGCACTGGCCGGCACGCTCATGCCTGTCACCGCAAGTGCCAGTGCGGTCGCGGACGCGACAGCACCGGCGGTGAAGCGCTTGCTCACCACATCGGATCCTCTCGTTGAGGGACGTGGCAGCCATCAGACATCACCGGTGCGCATTCCGCCAGGGCAACGTCGGCTATGGCGGGAATCTCGTTTTCATCCGCAGTGCGGGCGGCAGGCCGGACCGTTCAGGTCGTCACGGCAGGGCGGGCTCGGTGGCGCGTGGCTCCGGGCGGTCCTCGGCACGGGGAGCGCGCAGCTCGTCGACGCGTACCAACGCGACGCCGGCGACGATCAGGGCACCGCCGAGCAGCTGCACCACGGTGGGCAGTTCGCTCAGCACCAGCCAGGCGATGAGCACGGCGAACATCACCTCGGTCAGCCCGACGAACGACGACAGCCGGGCGCCGAGGATCCGGGTGCCGGCGATCCCGGCGAGGTACGCGACGACGGCGGCGACCAGCGACAGGCCGACCACCGGCACCAGCCAGCTGGTGCGCTGCCCGGCGAAGGTGACCTCGCCGAGGGACACGCGCAGCGGCAGCGCGCCGACCGCACCGAGCAGCAGCAGGACGGCGGCCCCGACGGCCATGCCGCCGCTGGCCATGGCCACCGAGGGCAGTTCCTCGTCGACCCGCCCCGCGAGCACGAAGTAGCCGGCGAGGCCGACCGCCGCCCCGAGCCCCCAGAGCACGCCCACCGGGTCGAGCCCGCCGGCACCGGTCAGGTCCAGGACGAAGAACAGGCCGGCGAGCGCCGCCACCGAGCCGGCGACGGTCAGCCGGCGGGGACGCTGCCCGTGGACCAGCCACATCCAGCCCACCACCAGGACGATGCCGAGGTACTCCAGCAGCAGCGCGACGCCGACCGGCAGGTAACGGACCGCGTTGAAGAAGCAGACCTGGGCCGTGGCGACCCCGAGCAGCCCGAACACGCCGATCGCGGCGAGGTTGCGGCGCAGCACGCCCCACCTGCCGCGCAGGGACAGCACGGCCGGGACCGCCACGACCAGCGCGGCGACGCCGACGCGGGCGACCACGGCCGCTTCGGCCGACCAGCCGGCGTCGATGAGCGACCGGGCGAACGTGCCGGACGTGGCGAAGGTGACGGCGGAGAGCAGGGCGAGGCCGAGACCGAGCCCGGCGGCGGGTGGTTGACGCATCGATCCACTCCCACTGTCATGAGTAAACTGCCACTACGCTCGTGACGCTATGCGGGCACCCCGACAGGAGTCAAGTTGCTCTTCACCCATGACACGGAATGCTCCCTGACTGCCATGGCCGCGCTGGTCAACACCGAGGGCCGCGCCGGTGAGGGCCTGCCCGACGTCGCCGCCCTGGACGCGTTCTTCGTCGCCCACACCTACAGCGGACGGCACGAGCACACCGAGGACGAACTGCGGGCGGTACGCGACCTGCGACCCCGGCTGCGCCGCGTCTGGTACGCCGACACCGAGGGGATCGTCGCCATCGTCAACGGGCTGCTGCGCGAGAACGCCGCGTTGCCGCAGCTCATCACGCACGACGACGAGCCGTACCACATCCACGCCGTGCCGCGCGACGCGCCGCTGGCGACCCGGATGGCCGTCGAGGCGGCGATGGCGCTGGCGGATCTCGTCCGCACCGGGGAGCTGCGCCGGCTGCGGATCTGCGACCACCCGGACTGCGAGAACGTGCTCGTCGACCTGTCGAAGAACCGCTCCCGCCGGTTCTGTGACGCGGGCTGCGGCAACCGCGCCGCCGTCACCGCCTACCGCGCCCGCAGGTCCGCCGCGCGCGGTTGACGGCGACGATCCAGCGGGCCCGCCCGGCTATCAGCCACGGGTCATCGCGACCCGCAGCAGCACGCAGGGCGACCGTCACCACCGTCGACGCCGCCAATGGAAACGTGTCACCGGTCCGCCCGTCGGCACACCTGCCGTCCGCCCTGTCGAGCTGCCCCGTCCATTGGACCACTCCGGGCGCACGGCCCTCGCCGTTGCTCCACGCCGGATGGTCCAACCTGCCGGCGTTGGTCACCGGCCCGTCGGCGCCTCGGTCCCACCGATGGGGCAACTCGACAGCGCGCACACCGCCCTCCGCGAGCGGGACCGGGCACACGGGCACGGACACCCGACGACAGCGCTCACCCACGGCCCTCTCCGGACGCCTGACAAGGCTGACCGGTGCGGGCAGACTCGACAGCGCCTCCCCTCGCCGCCTTCCGGGAAGGGCGAGCCACGGACCGGACCAAGGCCCGGACGGCCCGGGCGCGGCGGGACGGGGCGGGACGACTCAGGGCGGGACGACTCAGGGGTGGGTCATCCGGAGCAGGTCGAGCGCCTCGTCGAGCTGGGTCTCGGTCAGCTTGCCCGAGTCGACGTGGCCCCGGGAGACGACCACCTCGCGGATCGAGACCTGCTTGGCCAGCGCCTCCTTGGCGATCGAGGCGGCCTCGTCGTACCCGAGGTGACGGTTGAGGGGGGTGACGATCGACGGCGAGCCCTCCGCGTACGCCAGGCAGACCTCGGCGTCCGCGACCAGGCCGACCACCAGGCGGTCCGCGAAGAGCCGGCTCGACGCGGCGAGCAGGCGGACCGACTCCAGCAGGTTGCGGCCCATGACCGGAAGCATGACGTTCAACTCGAAGTCGCCCTGGGAGCCGGCGAACCCGACGGCGGCGTCGTTGCCGATCACCTGGGCGCAGACCTGCCGCACCGCCTCGGCGACCACCGGGTTGACCTTGCCCGGCATGATCGACGAGCCGGGCTGGAGGTCGGGGATGCGCAGCTCGCGCAGGCCGGCGCGGGGGCCCGAACCCATCCAGCGGATGTCGTTGGCGATCTTGTAGAGACCGACGGCGACCGTGCGCAGCTGCCCGGAGGTCTCCACCAGCGCGTCCCGGGCGCCCTGCGCCTCGAAGTGGTTGCGCGCCTCGGTCAGCGGCAGTCCGGTCGAGTTACGCAGCCTCTCGATGACCTTCGCGGCGAAGCCGAGCGGGGTGTTGATGCCGGTGCCCACCGCTGTGCCGCCCAGCGGCAGCTCGGCCAGCCGGGGCAGCGCCCCCTCCAGCCGCTCGATGCCGTAGCGGACCTGGGCGGCGTACCCCCCGAACTCCTGCCCGAGGGTGACCGGGGTGGCGTCCATCAGGTGGGTACGCCCGGCCTTCACCACGGTCTCGAACTCCGCCGCCTTGCCCTCCAGCGCCTCCGCCAGGTGGGCCAGTGCGGGTAGCAGGTCCCGCGCGACCGCCTCGGTGGCGGCCAGGTGGATCGAGGACGGGAAGACGTCGTTGCTGGACTGCGACGCGTTCACGTCGTCGTTCGGGTGCACGTCCCGGCCCAGTTCCCGGCTCGCCAGAGTCGCGATGACCTCGTTGGTGTTCATGTTCGACGACGTGCCGGAACCGGTCTGGAACACGTCGATCGGGAACTGGTCGTCGTAGCCGCCGTCGGCCACGTGCGCGGCGGCGGCGGCGATCGCCGCGGCCACGTTCGCGTCGATCACGCCCAGCTCGCCGTTGACCTCGGCCGCCGCCCCCTTGATCTGGGCCAGCGCCCGGATCTGGGCCGGCTCGATGCCCCGGCCGGAGATCGGGAAGTTCTGTACTGCGCGCTGGGTCTGCGCCCGCCACAGCGCCTCGGCGGGCACCTCCACCTCGCCCATCGAGTCGCGTTCGATCCGGTAACCCGTCGCCTCTGGAGTCGTCACGCGTACCATCCTGCCGCGCCGCGCGCCGACGTGCAGATGATCGCGGCGAGCCGGATCGTCAGCCCGGCCGGCATCCGGCGGTACGGGCCGGCCGGCGCACCGGGGTCGGTCGAAAGTCGGGCGCCGGCACCGGGACCAGGCACTTAAGATCGTGGAAGTATTCACACTCCATCGGAGGGTCTTCCACCTTGCACGAAAAACGGGGTTCCACCGGCGTGCCCGCCGTACGCCGTCGGCGCGCTCCGCGCCGGCTCCTCACCACCGGGCTCACCGCACTACTCATCGCCACCGGGGCGGTCGCCGTCACCGCCCAGCCCGCCGTCGCCGCACCGGCCCGCTGGGTCCTGCCGACGAGCGTGAGCTACACGGACGCGGTGCAGCCGACCACGGCCTTCCCCACCACGGAGGCGGACGTCCCGGTCGGCACTCTGGAGACCGCCGGGGTCAAGCACACGACCAGGGCCTACCTCACGTTCGACCTGACGCCCTACCGGGGCAAGGAGATCATCGACGCCACGTTGCGTACCGGGGAGTCGGCGGTCGCGGACTGCGACCGGCCGCGCGAGTTGGAGCTGTGGCGCACGGACTCGCCGGCGACCGCGCCGACGTGGGACGACGCGCCGACCGTACGGGAGAAGGTCGGCGACCTCGGTCCCACCGCCCCCTGCCCGGCGGCCCACCTCGAACTGCTGCTCACGCAGACCGTGCGGCAGGCGGTCAACGACGGGCAGGACTCGCTCACCCTGATGATCCGGGTCCCCCGGGACCACGAGGAGAACAAGCACCACGGTCGGCGGCTGCGGACGCCGGGCATCTCGCTGACCGCGAACGCCGCGCCCGACGTGCCGGGCGCCCTCACCGTCGCCGGGCGGGACTGCGCCGGCGATCACGTGATCGACACCGCCACGCCGACCCTCACCGCCGAGGTCACCGACACGGACGCGAACTGGACCGGCCTCGTTGAGCGGGTGACGGCGACCTTCGCGTGGTGGCCGGTCGACCGGCCCGACGAGCGGACGGAGTGGACCTCGGGGGCGTTCTCCGCGCCGCGCCGCTTCCACTACACCGTGCCGGCCGGCGCGATGGTCGACGGCGGCAGCTACGCCTTCGCGGTCCGCGCGGCCGACCAGAACGCCACCTCCGCGTGGTCGGCGGAGTGCCGGTTCGCGGTCGACGCCACCAGCCCCGCGCAGCCGACGGTCAGCTCCACGGACTACCCGGCCGACGACGGGTGGTACGGCGGTCCCGGCATCCCGGGCCAGTTCACCTTCTCCGCCGGCGGCGGCACCGACACGGTGCGATTCCGCTACAGCATGATGGGGCAGCCGTCGACCGACGTGGCGGCCGACGTCCCGGGCGGCTCGGCGACCGTCACCCTCACCCCCGACCGGGACGGGCCGAGGACGCTCACCGTCGAGGCGGTGGACCGCGCGGGCAACCGCTCCACGCCCACGAGCCACGTGTTCCGGGTGCGCACCACCAGCCCGACGATCACCGACGCCAACCCGACGGCCGGGTACGGCCAGCCGCGCACCCTGACGTTCGCGCCCCGGATGGAAGGCGTCGTCGAGTACACGTACCGGCTCGACGACGGGCCGGAGCAGACCGTGCCGGCGACCGCCGACGGCACGGCCACGGTCACGGTCACGCCGACGAAGCCGGGCTACAACACCGTGTACGTCCGCAGTCGCACGGCCGGTGACCTGCCGTCCGGCGAGGGCAGCTACCGGTTCCACCTGGCGACCAGGCCCACGGTCAGCTCCGTCGAGTACCCGATCAACAAGTTCCAGGGTGCGGTCGCCGGCACGCCGGGGACGTTCGTCCTCCAGGCCGGCATGCCCGGGGTGACGGAGTTCGTCTACTCCTTCGACGGCCGTCCGGCGCAGACGGTCGCGGCGGGCGCAGACGGGTCGGCGTCGGTGGGGTACACCCCGACGACCGCCGGGATCCACCGGATCACCGTCCACACGCGGACCGGCGACGGGATCGTGTCGGAGACCTTCAGCGGCACCTTCTACGCCAGCCGGGCCAGCTGACGTAGGGCAACGACGAGGGGCGCCGGGCCACTGCCCGGCGCCCCTTCGCGTACGCGTGGATCAGCGCCGACCGACCGTCAGCACCGGCTTGGTGACCTCGGCGAAGAAGTCGTTGCCCTTGTCGTCGACCACGATGAAGGCCGGGAAGTCCTCCACCTGGATCTTCCAGACCGCCTCCATGCCCAGCTCCGGGTATTCCAGGACCTCGACGTGCTTGATGCAGTCCTGCGCGAGCCGGGCGGCCGGGCCGCCGATCGAGCCGAGGTAGAAGCCGCCGTGCTGCTGGCAGGAGCGGGTGACCTGGGCGGAGCGGTTGCCCTTGGCGAGCATGACCTGCGAGCCGCCCGCGGCCTGGAACTTCTCCACGTACGCGTCCATCCGGCCGGCGGTGGTCGGGCCGAACGAGCCGGACGCGTAGCCCTCCGGCGTCTTGGCCGGGCCGGCGTAGTAGACGGCGTGGTCGCGTAGGTACTGCGGCATCGGCTCACCGGCGTCCAGCCGCTCCGCGATCTTGGCGTGCGCGATGTCGCGGGCCACGACGAGCGGGCCGGTCAGCGACAGCCGGGTCTTCACCGGGTACTTCGACAGCTCCGCGCGGATCTCGTCCATCGGCCGGTTGAGGTCGACGCGGACCACCTCGGACGCGTCGAGCGTCTCGTCGGTGACGTCGGGCAGGTAGCGCACCGGGTCGGTCTCGAGCCGCTCCAGCCACACGCCCGACGGGGTGATCTTGGCGACCGCCTGCCGGTCGGCCGAGCAGGAGACGGCGATCGCCACCGGGCAGGACGCGCCGTGCCGGGGCAGCCGGACCACCCGCACGTCGTGGCAGAAGTAGCGCCCGCCGAACTGCGCGCCGATGCCGAAGTTGCGGGTCAGCTCCAGCACCTCCGCCTCCAGCTCCAGGTCCCGGAAGCCGTGCGCGGTCATCGCGCCGGCGGTGGGCAGCGCGTCGAGGTACTTGGCGCTGGCGTACTTGGCGGTCTTCAGGGCGTACTCGGCGGAGGTGCCGCCGATGACGACGGCGAGGTGGTACGGCGGGCAGGCGGCGGTGCCGATCAGCCGCAGCTTCTCCTCCAGGAACTGCATCATCCGCGTGGGGTTCAGCAGCGCCTTGGTCTCCTGGTAGAGGTACGACTTGTTGGCCGAGCCGCCGCCCTTGGCCATGAAGAGGAACTTGTACGCGTCGGGCTGCCCGTCCGGGTCCTCCGCGTAGAGCTCGACCTGGGCCGGCAGGTTGCTGCCGGTGTTGCGCTCCTCCCACATGGTCAGCGGGGCGAGCTGCGAGTAGCGCAGGTTGAGCCGGGTGTAGGCCTGGTAGACGCCGCGCGAGACGGCCTCGGCGTCGCTGCCGTCGGTGAGCACGTGCCGGCCGCGCTTGCCCATCACGATCGCGGTGCCGGTGTCCTGGCACATCGGCAGCACGCCGCCGGCCGCGATGTTGGCGTTGCGCAGCAGGTCGAGCGCGACGAACCGGTCGTTCGGCGAGGCCGCCGGATCGTCGATGATCGACCGCAGCTGGGCCAGGTGCGCGGGGCGCAGGAAGTGCGCGATGTCGTGCATCGCCTCGGCGGTGAGCGCGGTGAGCGCGGTCGGCTCCACGGTGAGGAACCGGCGACTCCCCGGCCCGTTGACGACGTCGACGCCCTCGTCGGTGACCAGGCGGTATTCCGTCTGGTCCGGGCCGGTCGGCAGCAAGGGAGCGTACGAGAACGCGGCGGCACTGCTCATGAGCGGAAAGCCTAGGGCAGAAGAGTCGATCAGTCGCACCCGCCGGGTGGGTCCTGGGACAACGCTCTCACCCGGGGCAGAGCTCCCGCTTCGGGCCGCAGCTGTCCTCCGGCCCCGGGACGCCCGCCGTGCCGCCGGGGCCGGGTACGCCGCCGTCACGCGGCGGGGCGGGGGCGCCCGGCACCCCGCCGAAGCGGACGTAGCCGATCTCCCGCCCCTCACCGATGACCATGCCCCTCGGGCCGACGGCGAGGGCGTTCGCGGAGGTGCGCAGGCTCGCCAGTTCCCGCCCGGTACGCGGGTCCAGCGCCACCAGCCGGGACGGCTTCTCGTCGGCGATCACGGCCGCGTACGGGGTGAGCGCGGCGCCGGCCTTCGTCCCGGTCGGACGGGTCCACCGGACGCGCCCGGCGCCCAGCTCCCGGCCGACCACCGCGCGCTTGTCGGCCGACCGGACCAGGGCGTACCGGTCGTCGACCGCGAGCAGCTTCTCCCCGGCGGAGGTGACCAGCAGAAGCCGCCCGTCGTAGCCGTCGAGGACCGCCTCGCGGGCGTCCGGGGCCACCCCTATCAGCACGTTGCGCGCGCCGTGCGGGTCCTCCCGCTGCACGCAGCCGGCGTTGTCGGCGGTCCGCAGGTTGATCCCGGCCCGCTGCCACGTCTCCTGGCCGGTCGCCGGGTCGCGGCCGGAGATGGCGAAGTAGCAGGTGCCGTCCTGGGAGCGGGCGGTGATCCGCAGCAGCCGGCCACCGACCACCGACAGCCGCTCGTCGCGGCCGGGCTCGACGTCCTGGAGCACCCGCCCGGTGGCGGTGTCGAGGACGTGCACCCGGCCGTCGATGGGGAAGCCGAGCAGCGGCGGCACGGGCTCCGGGCCGGCCACCTCGTCGTCGATCCGGACGGCGTCGAGCCGGCGGGTGTCGAGCAGCCCCGGGTTGTCGCCGAGCAGCCCGCTGCGCACCCCGGGCACGAAGACCGTCCAGAGCGGGGCGGTGCCGCGCGCGTCCCAGGCGCTCACCGTGCAGTCGGTGGCCTCGACGCAGCGGGCGTCGAGCAGCATGTTGCGGTAGGTCCAGACGGCCACCGCGTCGCCGTTGCGCCGCCGCGTGGCGCCGGTCGTCGGGTCCAGCACCTCGTACCCCTTGACCAGCAGCTTGCCCACGACGACGACCGGGTCCCGGTCGCCGCCGGCCACCGCGGACCAGTCGGCCTTGCGCTCCCACAGCTGGGCGCCGGTGGCCAGGCTGCGCGCCTCCACGCGGGTGCGCTGCTCGACCACCACGGTGTCGCCGGCGATGGTCACGCTGCGCGGGGTGCCGCCGACGCGCTGCTGCCAGACCACGTCCGGCTCGGAGATCGGCTCGCTGCGGTCGACCCACTCCCACACCCCGGGGAACGGATTCCACACTCCGGTGGCGGCGAGCGCGACGACCACGACGAGCGCGAGCAGCAGCCCGCCACGCCACCCCCCGAGGCCGCCCGCCTTCGCCACACGCACACGGTAGCGACGACCGCCGCGCCGCCGCTCTCCCGCGCCCCCGTGTCGCCGCCCTTTCTCGCACGCCCGAGGGCGTACGGGAGGGGCCCGGGCCCGCTGCTCACCGCTGGGCGGCGGAGCGGATCAGGGGGAGGGTGCGGTAGGGGATCTGTTCGGCCAGGGCGATGATCGTCGAGGCGCGGCGGATGCCCTCGTACGAGACGATCTGGTCGATCACCCGCTGGAGGTCGGTGTTCGAGCGGGCCACGATCCGGCAGAGCAGGTCGCTGGAGCCGGTGATGGTGTGCGCCTCCAGCACCTCCGGGATCGCGGCCAGGTGCGCGGCGACCTTGTCGTGCCCGTGCCGCTGGCTGATCTCCAGGGTGACGAAGCTGGTGACCCCGAACCCGATCGCCGCCGGGGTGATCTCCGGCCCGAACCCCGAGATGACGCGCCGCTCGACGAGCTTGTCCAGCCGGGCCTGCACGGTGCCCCGGGCGACCCCGAGGCGTCGGGAGCACTCCAGCACCCCGATGCGCGGCTCCTCGGCGAGCAGTTCGATCAACCGCGCGTCGAGGGCATCGAGCTGTACACCTTGACCATCACTCATGGCGTATCACCCTACTTAATGCGCAACCTGACCAGGCGTTGGCGCGACAGTTGCCCAGTACGGCACTCCACCGCGATCCTCGCCACAGGAACCCTGCACACGACCAACGGCGGCGGCCACGGGGCCGACCGGAACTTGAGGGAGACCGCGATGACCCAGGCGATCGACCGACCCCAGGCGACCGACGACGTCGACGTCGACGTGCTCGTCGGCGCCGTGGACCACGACATCAACCGCGACCCGTTCCCGGTCAAGGGCCTCGACCACGTGCACTTCCTGGTGGGCAACGCCAAGCAGGCGGCGCACTACTACTCCACCGCGTTCGGCATGACCTGCGTGGCGTACCGGGGCCCCGAGCAGGGCTACCGGGACCACGCCCAGTACGTGCTGACCAGCGGCTCGGCCCGGTTCGTGCTGACCGGCGCGGTCCGCCCCGACGCCGAGGGCGCCGAGCACGTCGCGAGGCACAGCGACGGTGTCTCCGACATCGCGCTGGAGGTGCCGGACGTCGACGCCGCGTACGCGCACGCCACCGCGCAGGGCGCCACCGGCCTGCTCGAACCGCACGACGTCAGCGACGAGCACGGCACCGTACGGCTGGCCGCCATCGCGGCGTACGGCGACACCCGGCACACCCTCGTCGACCGGTCCCGCTACACGGGCCCGTTCCTGCCCGGCTTCGTGGCCCGCAAGCCGATCGTGGACCGGCAGCCGATGATCGACGCCGGCCTCCAGCCGAAGCGCTTCTTCCAGGCCGTCGACCACGTGGTCGGCAACGTCGAGCTCGGCCGGATGGACGAGTGGGTCGAGTTCTACAAGCGCGTCATGGGCTTCTCGAACATGGCCGAGTTCATCGGCGACGACATCGCCACCGACTACTCGGCGCTGATGAGCAAGGTCGTCGCGAACGGCACCCGCAAGGTGAAGTTCCCGCTCAACGAGCCGGCGGTCGCCCGCAAGAAGTCGCAGATCGACGAGTACCTGGAGTTCTACCAGGGCCCGGGCGCCCAGCACATCGCCGTGGCCACCAACGACATCCTGGCCAGCGTCGACGCGATGCGCGCCGCCGGCGTCGAGTTCCTGGACACCCCGGACTCGTACTACGACGACCCGGAGCTGCGCGCCCGGATCGGCCAGGTGCGGGTGCCGATCGAGGAGCTGAAGGCCCGCAAGATCCTGGTGGACCGGGACGAGGACGGCTACCTGCTCCAGATCTTCACCAAGCCGGTGCAGGACCGCCCGACGGTCTTCTTCGAGCTGATCGAGCGGCACGGCTCGCTCGGCTTCGGCAAGGGCAACTTCAAGGCGCTCTTCGAGGCCATCGAGCGGGAGCAGGAAGCGCGCGGCAACCTGTAACACTGACGAGCGTGACGCAGCCTCCGACGTACCCGACGCCGCCGGCCGGTGGGCCCCCGCCCGCCGCCGGCGGCTTCGCGCCGCCCTCCGGTCCCGCCAGTCAGGGGTACGCGGTGCCAACGCAGCACGCCCCGCCCGGTCAGGTCCCGCCCCCGGGCTGGGCGCCGCCGCCCCCGGGCTGGGCCGGGCCGCCCCGCCCGGCCCCGGCGCTCGGACCGGGTGGCCGACCGCTCGCCAGCTTCGGCGACCGGCTGCTCGCCGCGCTGATCGACGTCGCGCTGAGCACGGCGGTGGCGATGGTCCTCTTCCTGCCGCCGTTCCTGATCCTGTTCTGGAACATGATGGACGACCTGACCCGGACCAACCCGGACGGCACCCTCGCCGATCCCGACCCCGCGTCGTTCCTGACCGACTTCATGCTGCCGATCCTGCTGCTCGAACTGGGCCTGCTGGTGGTGATGCTCGGGCTCTACTGGCTCTACCACGTGGAGTACATGAAGCGCACCGGGCAGACGTTCGGCAAGCGGATGATGAAGCTGCGGATCGTGCCGCTCGACCCGGCCGCCACGCTCGACCGGCGGATGGCCGGCAGGCGGTACGCCGTGCAGTACGTGGCCGCCATGTTCCTGCCCGGCCTCAGCTACCTCGACGGGCTCTGGCAGTTGTGGGACAAGCCCTGGCAGCAGTGCCTCCACGACAAGTTCGCCGGCACCGTCGTCGTTAAGGTGTCTGCGTGAGCGAGCGCAGCGAGGCCAGGCCATGAGCGTCGGACCGGGGTGGTACGTCGACCCGGCCGATCCGGAGACCCGACGCTACTGGGACGGCGAGGGCTGGATCGGCGCGCCGATCCCCGTCGACGCCACCCCGCCCGAGGGGCCGCCGCCGGCCGAGCCGCCACCCGCACCCGCTCCGGCGTCGCCCGCGGCCCCGGTCCCCGCGCCGGGCGCCCCCGCGGGCGGTCCACCCCTGCCCGGGCAGCCGCAGCCGGGCCAGCCCTACCCCTGGCAGCCGCCGCAGGGACACGGCCAACCGCAGGGCCCGCCGCCCGGCTGGCCGCCCGGTGGCGCTCCGCCGCCCGGCTGGCCGCCCGGCGGCTGGCCCGGACGACCGCCGGAGCCGCGCCCGCACGGGCTCCCGCTGGCCGGGTTCGGCGCCCGGCTGGTCGCCCGGCTGATCGACTTCACGATCGTCTTCGCGCTGAACGCCGTGGTGAACGGCTGGTTCGTCTGGCGGCTGGTCGAGGAGGTCACGCCGTACTGGCGGGAGGTGTTCCGGCGGGCGATGGCGGGCGACAGCTCCACCGACAACCTGCCGCAGCCCAGCGAGCAGGCCGGCGGCCTCCAGGTCGTCATCCTGCTGATCGCCACCGCGCTCTGGCTCGCGTACGAGGTGCCGACGACGGCCTCGGGCGGGCAGACGTTCGGCAAGCGGCTGGTGGGCGTCAAGGTGGTACCGATGAGCGCGAACGAGCCGCTCGGCTTCGGCCGGGCGCTGCGCCGGTGGAACACCCTCGGCCTGCCCACCCTGCTCTGGTACTGCTGCGGCCTCGGCCTGCTGCTCCAACTCGTCGACGCGCTCTCCCCGCTCTTCGACCACCCGCTGCGTCAGGCGCTGCACGACAAGCGGGCGCAGACCGTGGTGGTCCAGCTCCCCCGCGGCAACCGCACCACCACGGGCGGGCGCGCCACGCCGGACGACCGCACCACCACGCGCGAGCCCACCACCACGGGCGAGCGCACCCCCGACGACCGCACCGACCCCTCGGGAGACACCCCATGACCGACCCTGGACGTCACCAGCCGGCGCTGCGGCTGACCCGACCCGACCTGGACGCGCTGCCCAACTACGTGCCCGGCCGCAGCCCGGCCGACCTGGCCCGCGAGCTGGGCCTCCCCGAGGCGATCAAGCTGGCCAGCAACGAGGTGCCGTACGGGCCGGTGCCCGGCGTGGTGGAGGCCGTCGCCCGGGCCGTCGCCGGGGTGCACCGCTACCCGGACATGGGCGCGCTCGCGCTGCGCGAGGCGCTGTCCGAGCGGTACGGCGTGGACGTCGACCGGATCGCCACCGGCTGCGGGTCGGTGGCGCTGGCCGAGCACCTCGTCCGGGCCACCTGCCTGCCCGGCGACGAGTTCCTCTACGCGTGGCGCTCCTTCGAGGCGTACCCGATCATCGCGGCGACCAGCGGTGCGACCAGCGTGCGGGTGCCCAACGACGCCGGGCACGGGCACGACCTGGCGGCGATGGCGGCGGCGGTCACCGACCGGACCCGGCTGATCGTGGTCTGCAACCCGAACAACCCCACCGGAACGTCGGTGCGCCGGGCCGAACTGGACCGGTTCCTGGACACGGTCGGCGAGGACGTGCTGGTCGTGATCGACGAGGCGTACCGCGAGTTCGTCACCGACCCGCAGGTGCCGGACGGCCTCACCTACCTCGACCGACCGAACGTGGTCGTGCTGCGCACGCTCTCCAAGGCCTGGGGCCTGGCCGGCCTGCGGATCGGCTTCCTGGTCGCCCACCCGGCGGTGGCGGCGGCCGTGCGCAAGGTCGTGACGCCGTTCTCCAGCAACATGGCCGCGCAGGCGGGCGCGCTCGCCGCGCTGGCGCAGGAGGACGAGGTGCGGCGGCGGTGCGCCCTCGTGGTGGCCGAGCGCGACCGCGTGACGGAGGCGCTGCGCAAGCTCGTCGGCGACGTGCCGGACAGCCAGGCGAACTTCGTCTGGCTGCCGCTGGGCGACCGGGCCGTGGACTTCGGCAAGGCGTGTGAGACGCGGGGCGTGATCGTCCGGCCGTTCCCTGGCGACGGGGTCCGGGTCACCATCGGCACCCCGGCCGAGAACGACGCCTTCCTGGCGGCGGCGGAGGCCGCGCTGGCCTGAGGCAGGTGCCGGTCCGGTCCGCCATCCCCTCGCGGACCGGACCGGACTCTCAGGCCGCCGCCACGGGCTGCCTGACCCGGGCCCGGCGCCGGTACGCGTAGACCGCGAACAGCACCAGGACCAGCCCCGAGGTGGCCAGCCCGCCGGTGAGCACCTGGCCGGAGCGGTCGACGGCGCTGGTGGCCGCCACCGGGACCGGCCCGAAGCCGACCCTGCCGGTGGCGGAGCGCTTCGTCCAGCCGCTGGCCAGGTCGAGCTTCGCCGTCCATGGTCCGTCCGGCAGGCGGTGGTCCAGGGCGACCCGGACGGTGGTCGTGCCGTCCAGCGCGAGGGTGCCCGCCTCCACCTTCACCGGCCCGGCCGAGAGCCCGCCGGGCCCCTCGGTGAGTCGCAGCTCGCCGGCCAGGTCCAGCGCCCGCCTGCCGGTGTTGCGCACCTGCGCGGTGAGCACGGGCGTGCCGTCCTTCTCCCGCCCGCCGGTCAGCGGGCCGATCTCGAAGCCCGAGGGCGGCTCGCCGCCCGGCCCGACGGAGAGGTAGACCCGGATCCCGGCCCGGCCGACGTTGCGCACGTTCTGCCCGTCCACGCCGGCGACCTCGGCCCAGACGACCGCGTACCGCTCGCCGGCCTCGGCCCTGGGCGGCACGGCGATGGTGACCAGGGCCTCCACCTCCTCGTCGGGGGCCAGCACCTCCTCCGCCGGCTCGACGTCGATCCAACTGCTCAGCTCGTTCTCGGTGCGGCCGGGGGCGAGGACGAACCCCTTCTTCGTGACGTCGGCCGCGGCGGCGTAGAGGGCCACCGTACGGCGGATCTCCGAGCTGTTCTGCACCACGACGCGCCGCTTGATCGTCGTGCCGGGGCGGACGTGGTCGACGACGTACCTGTGCGCCCGGGTGTCGTCGCGTCGCTCGACCGGTGCGTCGAGCAGGCGTATCCCGACCGTGGTCGACGGGGCGCCCGGGCTCGGCTGCGCCGAGGGTCCGGGCGAGCCCTTGCGCCCGTGCGGCTCCACGGCCGGCACGTCCGCCTCCGGGACCTCCGGTTCGGCGAGCACCGGCGGGCGGCCGGCGAACGCCGGCCCGGGCTGCGCGGCCGACGCCGGCGCCCCGGCCGTGATCAGGAAGGTCACGGCCAGGGCGAGGGCGTGGGCCCGGTCATGCCACCGAATGGGTGATCACCCCCGTGTAGGTGCCGCCGACGGCGGTGTCCGGGACGGCGATGCGGATGTCCGGCGCCCAGCTGGCGGTGTTGTTGCCGCTGCCCGAGGTCTTCGAGAAGGCGATGCGGGGCACGCTCAGACTGACCGCGTCGGCCTGGGTGGGTTGGCCGGGCACGAACACGCCGGCGCCGGTGGTGTTGGTCGCTGCGCCCGACCAGTACTCCACCAGGGCCGGCGAGATGGTCTCCTCGGGCGTGCCGCTGCCGGTGGAGAAGGAGCTGGCCGACACCGTGACGGTCCAGGTGGCGTTGAGCGCGGCCCGGCTGTCGGTGACCGTCACGGTGCCGAGCTCGCCGGTGATGACGCCGCCGGAGAAGACGGAGCCGAGGTTCACGGACGCCGGCACGGTGATGTTCAGGTCGGCGGTCGCGACGGTGAAGGTGACGATGGTGTCGCCGGTCGGCGCGGCCGCGGCGGGCGCCGCCATGGCCACCACGGCGGCCGCGGCGGCGGTCAGGGCAAGAAGTGGCTTCTTCATGAGACGCACGCTAAGGGTCAGAGCAGGGACAAGGGAGGATGTTTCCGACAAATCACTCATCAGGCGACGGAGTGGGTGATCGTGCCACGGTAGGTTCCCCCGACGATGCCGGCCGGGATGGCGATCCGGATGGTCGGCACCCAGGCCACCGTGTTGTTGCCGTTGCCGGCGGTCTTGCGGAACGCCTCGCGGACGACGTCCAGGGTCACGGCCTGCGCGGCGGTCGGCTGGCCGGGCACCAGCGTGCCGCCGCCGGTGCTCCGCGTCGCCGGCCCGGACCAGTACGAGACCCGGCCGTTCGCGATCGTCCGCTGCGCTCCGCCGGCGCCGGTGACGAAGACGGTGGCGGAGACCGTGGCGACCCAGGTGTTGGGATTGACCTGGCCACGCGAGTCACGCACCTCGACCGTGCCCAACTGGCGGGTGATGGTGCCGCCGGTGAGGCCGCTGCCGAGATTGACGGAGGCGGGGACGGTGATGTCCACCCCCACCGTCCGGGCCAGCCGTACCGACCCGCCCGACGGCGCGGCGTCGGCCGGCGAGGCGGTGACGAGGATCAGGATCGCGCCCAACAGGGCTGCCAGGAGACGCACAGTGGGACTATAAATAACTTATGTCCGTTTTGTCGAGCAGCCGGGCTGGTCCGGCGTTTCACGGCGCGGCCCGGATCGCCGCTCACGTCGCCGCGAGGATCAGCGCCTCCGAGGTCAGGTAGTAGCGCCGGTCGTCCGCCGTCGGGTCGACCGGCTTGCGGAGCCGTTCCACGGCCACGAACCCGCCGGCCGCGTACGCCGCACCGGGCGCCCAGCCGATCCCGTCCGAGCCCACGTTGAGCGCGAAGAAGGACCGTTGCGCCCCTGTCGCCGGGTCCAGCGTCACGAGGTCGTTCGTCTCCGTCAGCAGGTGCACCCGGTCGGGCTGGACGGCGAGCAGCCGCGTCTGCGGCAGGTCGGGACGGCGCCACAGCTCCGCGCCCGTACGCGCCGAGCGCCCGACCGGCACCCCGTCCACGACCGCCACGGCCGTCCCGCCGACGAGTTCGGCGTCCGGCCGGTCCAGGGCCGGGGCGGCGACCGGCTCACCGGCGCCGAGCAGCCAGCCCCGGCCCGCGTCGTCGCCCGGCCTCGCCGTCCGCAACCCGGTGCACCCCGTGCGGCCGGCACCGCAGCCCGCCGGTGTCGCCACCAGCTCGTCGCCGGCGTCCGGCGGTCGCCAGCGCAGGCCCACCACTCCGGTCGCGGCGTCGCGGAACTCCACCGTCGTCGGCCCCGCGCAGGAGTCGACGATGATCAGTTGCCCCGACGCGGTCGTGCCGAGCGCGTCCCGGCACCCGGCGGCCGTGTCGCCCGGTGGCACCGTGACGGTGACGTGCGACCGCCACAGTTCGCGGCCGTCGGCCAGGTCCACGGCACGCACCCACTCCGCCCCGGCCGCCAGCACCACCTGCCGGCCGTCGGACGCCCGGGTCACGAAGATCCCCCGGGGATCCCAGACCGTCGCCGCTCCGGTGCGCCGGACCGTCCGCTCCCCCGCCGGCGCCGGCCCGTCCGTCCGCCAGGCGACCCGGCCGCTCCGCGCGTCCAGCGCCACCAGGCGCCCGTCCGACCAGCGGGTGACCACGGTCGTCCCGCTCGCCACGACCCCGTCGAGCGCCGCCGGCCAGCGACGGTACGACCAGTACGGGGTCGTCCGGTGCCGGCCGTCGACCGGGCGGTCGGCGTAGACCTGGCGGTGGGCCGCGTAGACCCGCAGCCGGCCGTCCACGACGAGCGGCGCGACGGGGAGCCGGCCGATCACACCGGGGGCGGGGGACGCGGCCGGCGGATACCCGGCCCGGGCGGGCGTGACGACCTCGGCGGGGGCGAGCACCCGGTAGACCGTCGCCGCGACGGCGACGGTGCCGAGCAGCGCCGCGACCGCCACCGCGATCCGCCGCCGGCCGTTCGGGAACCCCATGCCGCACCTCCGCCCGGCACCCTACCCAGCGGAGCCGGTCAGGGCCCGGTCAGGTCACCGGCGGACGGGCGTGCCGGCGGCGGCCCCTGTCTGGCCACGCCCACGGCACGCCGCGTGCGTGTGCATGCGCCTCGGGCCGCGCCGACACGCGCCCGAGCCGCGTGCGCCTCAGGCCGCCTCGGTCGCGTTGGCGGCCGCCGCGGCGGCCAGGTCGGCGAGGTCGTGCCGCAGCGCGCGCTCGACCGCCCGGGCCGCCAGCCCGCCCAGCAGCAGCGCGACCACCCGGCCGTACGGGGCGGTCGGCACCGCCTCCTGCTCGACCGTGACGGCGGTGCAGCCCCGGCGACGCCGCTCGACCGGACGCAGCGTCCAGGTGATCCGGTAGTCCACGCCGGCGCCCCGCGAGCCGAGCACCAGCCGTCGGGGCGGCTCGGCCTCGATGACGACGAACTCCTCGACCAGCGCGGTGCCGTCGGGCTGGGAACGGGTCTCCCGCCACACGGTGCCCGGCCCGAACCGGCCGGGGGTGAGCACCTCCACCGGCCCGGTGAAGCGCCGGGTGCGGGTGGTCAGGTCGGTCAGCAGCCGCCAGAGGTCGACGTCGTGCGCCTCCACGAACTCCGTGACCGCCACCGTCGACATGCCACCTCCCGTGGCCTCGACGGTACGCCGGGTGAGCGCGGATCGGGGCCCCCGGAGCGGATTTTCCACCGCCGGGAGCCCCGATCCGGAGCGGTCGCCCCGTCAGCGACCGAACTGGCCGGCCCGGATCGCGCCGACGAAGGCCGCCCACCCCGGCGGGCTGACCGCCAGCGTGGGGCCCGCCTGGTCCTTGGAGTCGCGTACGCCCACCACGCCGAGGGCGTCGACCAGGTTGTCCGCCACCTCCACGCAGAGGCCCTGGTCGTTGGAGCGGCTGCTGGTACGCCAGACCGCGCCCGGGAGATCGTTCATCGTCGTCACCTTCCTGTCGTCGGTACGCCAGCCGGCGGCCGGGCCGGGACCGGAAGGGGCGTCCGGTCCGACCCGGCGCGGCATGGCGACGGAATCCGCGACGATCAACGCGGAAGCAACGGTCCCCGGTCGCACCAACTGTGCGACCGGGGACCGTCGATGATCGGAAGGTGGGTCAGCGGGCGGCGAGGACCTTCCCGGTCACCTCGCCCAGGGCGATGGTGGTGCCGTCCGGGCCGGGCGCGGTGGCGGTGATCGTCACCGTGTCGCCGTCCTCCAGGAACGTGCGGGTCTCGCCCCCGGCGAACTTCACCGGCTCGGTCCCGCCCCGGGTGAGTTCCAGGAACGAGCCGACCTGTCCCCGCTCCGGCCCGGAGACGGTGCCCGAGGCGTAGAGGTCGCCGGTGCGCAGCGAGGCGCCGTTGACCGTGAGGTGGGCCAGCTGCTGGGCCGGCGTCCAGTACATGGTGGCGAACGGCGGCTCACTGACCCGCTCGCCGTTCCACTCCACCGACAGGCGCAGGTCCAGCCCGAGGTGCGGCACGTCGCGCAGGTAGTCGGCGACCGGCGGGTCCTGGTCGGGGGCGGGGACGAAGGCGTCGCCCAGCGCGTCCAGCGGGGTCACCCAGGCCGCGACCGAGGTGGCGAAGGACTTGCCCAGGAACGGGCCGAGGGGCTGGTACTCCCAGGCCTGGATGTCGCGGGCCGACCAGTCGTTGACCAGCACGACGCCGAAGACGTGGTCGGCGAAGTCGTCGGTCGGCACCCGGCCGCCCAGCGGGCTGGGCACGCCGACCACGAAGCCGACCTCGGCCTCGATGTCGAGGCGTACGGACGGGCCGGTGACCGGGCCCTGCGGAGTGGCCCGCTGCCCGCTCGGCCGCACCACCGGGGTGCCGGAGACGACCACCGTGCCGGCCCGGCCGTGGTAGCCGATCGGCAGGTGCTTCCAGTTGGGCAGCAGCGGCGGCTGGCCGGGGCGGAAGATCTGGCCCACGTTGGACGCGTGGTGCTCGGAGGAGTAGAAGTCGACGTAGTCGGCGACCTCGAACGGCAGCTGCATCCGCACCTCGGCCAGCGGGACCAGCAGCGGCTCCACCGCCGCCCGGTGGGCGGCGTCGGTGAGCAGCTCGGTCACCCGCTGCCGGACGGCCGTCCACTGCGGACGGCCGAGGGCCATGAAGTCGTTGAGGGTGGGCCGACCCAGCGTCCCGGCCGCCAGCACCAGGCCGGCCTCCTCGGTGCCGGCCAGGTCGAGCACGAAGTCGCCGATGCGTACGCCGACGCGCGGCGCGCCCTCCGCGCGGCGGAACACCCCGTACGGCAGGTTGGTCACCCCGTACGGCGAACCGTCGGCACCAGTCACCCACGTCATGCGTCGAAGCCCCCGTTCACCAGCCCCAGCCGGATCAGATCGGTCAGTGGTTCCAGGATGCTGCACGAGCCGAAGCCGATCCACAGCGGGCGCGGGCCGTCCAGCCCGGCCTCGGCGTACTGCACCAGCGGGCGCGGGTCGGTCGCGGTGAGCAGCTCGGCGACCCGCTCGACGGTGGCGCCCCCGGCGGCCGCCAGCGTCGCCGCCAGCACGTTGACGAAGCCGTGGTGGGTGAAGCCGGTCTCCGGGTCGAGGTGCCGGACCGCCTGGTGCAGCCCGGCGGTCAGCTTGAACGGCAGACCCCGGTCCCGGCAGGCGCAGATCACGGCGGCCAGCTCCGCCGGGGTGGGGAACAGCTCGGCGGCCAGCCCGCCGGTGCGGAACTTCGCGGCGACCGGCACCCCCTCGGCGCGGGCGGCGGCGAGCGCGTCCAGCGCCCCCATCAGCCCGAACGTGAGGGGCAGCTCGGCGTAGACGGCGTCGAGGGCGGCCGGGCCGGCACCGGCCCGGCGGGCCAGCGCCACCAGCTCGGTGAGGCCGGGCAGCGGGTCCTCGCCGCGCCGGGCCACCGCCGCCTCCACCTGGCGTACGCGGATGCGCGGGTCGGCCTTGGTCCGCACCTCGTCGAGCCGGTCGAGGGGCACGTCGCCGATCACACCGACCGCGATCCGCTCGTCGGTGCCGAGCAGGCCCGCCAGCTCGGGCAGCCTCGTGGCGGGGACCAGGAGCGGGCCGACCAGGTCGGCGTACCAGGAGGTGCGGTGCCGCCGGTGCGCGGCGACGGCGTCGGGCAGCGGCGCGCTGCCGGGCGGGAAGACGGCGGCGTCGTCGACGAGGCCGTCGAGAAGCGCGGGCACCTGCGTTGACACGAGACAAGAATGTACGGGACGCTACAAGGAACGGACAACAGTGTCCGATTATCGGACGCCATTGGATCGGTGAACGGGACGAACCGGGAGGCGAGATGCCGTACTACCGCAGCGTCGGCGAGGTGCCGCGCAAGCGCCACACCCAGTTCCGCCAGCCCGACGGCAGCCTCTACGCCGAGGAGCTGATGGGCCAGGAGGGCTTCTCCTCCGACTCGTCCCTGCTCTACCACCGGCACGCGCCGACCGCGATCGTGGCGGCCGAGGAGTTCGCCCCGCCAGCGTTCACCCGGGTGCCGAACCTTCCGCTCAAGCCCCGGCACCTGCGCACCCACAAGCTCGACGGCGCCGGCGCCGACCCGGTGCTCGGCCGGCAGTACCTGCTCGCCAACGACGACGTGCGCATCGCGTACGTGCTGGCGGACCGGCCGTCCCCGCTGTTCCGGGACGCCACCGGCGACCACTGCCTGTACGTGGAGTCGGGCACCCTGCGGGTCGAGTCGACCTTCGGCGTGCTCGACGCGGTGCCCGGCGACTACGTCGTCATCCCCACCTCGACCGTTCACCGGCTCGTGCCCACCGGAGACGCGCCGACCCGGCTGCTCGCCGTCGAGGCGGCCGGCCACATCGGCCCGCCCAAGCGCTATCTCTCCGTGCGGGGCCAGTTCCTGGAGCACTCGCCCTACTGCGAGCGCGACGTCCGGGGGCCGGACGCGCCGCTGCTGGTCGACGGCGAGGACGTGGAGGTGCTCGTCCGGCACCGGCGCGGCTGGACCCGCTACGTCTACGCCCACCACCCGTTCGACGTGGTCGGCTGGGACGGGCACATGTACCCGTGGGCGTTCTCCATCCACGACTTCGAGCCGATCACCGGCCGGATCCACCAGCCGCCGCCGGTGCACCAGACCTTCCAGGGCCCCAACTTCGTGATCTGCTCCTTCGTGCCCCGCAAGGTCGACTACCACCCGGACGCGATCCCGGTGCCGTACAACCACCACAACGTCGACTCCGACGAGATGCTCTTCTACACCGGCGGCAACTACGAGGCCCGGCGCGGCTCCGGCATCGAGCAGGGCTCGATCTCGCTGCACCCGTCCGGGTTCACCCACGGCCCGCAGCCGGGCGCCGCCGAGCGCTCCATCGGCGCCGACTTCTTCGACGAGCTGGCCGTCATGGTCGACACGTTCCGGCCGCTGGACCTCTGCGACGCCGCGACCGCCTGCGAGGACGACGGCTACGCCTGGACCTGGGCCCGCCGCCCCTAGGCTGTCGTACGGGACAGCACGGCGAGTTCGGCGGCGACCGCGGCGACGATGGCGAGGGCCAGCGGCCACGGGGTGCCGACCAGGGCGTAGAGCAGGATCAGCGCCGGGGCGGCGGCCGCCGCGTAGACGGCCAGCGCCAGCGTGCGGTCGGAGCGGAGCAGGCTCGGCAGGATGGTCCGGGACAGGCCGGGCAGCCGGGCGGCGAAGCGCCAGACCACCAGGGCCCCGCCGAGCGCCGCGAACGCCGCCGCGACCCGGGACAGTCCCGCGCTGCCCGGCGCCATGCAGGCGATGAGCACAGCGGTGATCATCGTCCAGCCCGCGCCGTAGACCACGAGCTGGCGCAGGCCGACCGAGATGGTCCGGCCGGAGTCGACCCGCCCGGGGCTCATCGCGGCGGCCTCGGCGAGGTGTTCCAGCGCCTCGCTCCAGCGCCGCTGCTCCAGCCGCAGCACCCCGATGTCGTGCCGGGCCTCGGCGAGCTGCGGGTCCAGCCGCAGCGCCTCCCGGTAGGCGCGCTCGGCCAGGTCGAACATCTGCATGTTCGCCGCCACCAGCCCGAGCACCAGGTGCGCCTGGGGATTCTCGGGTGCCAGCTCGACCCCGCGCCAGGCCGCGTTCAGCGCCGGCTGCCCGTTGCGCGAGCCGGCCAGGATCGCCGCGGCGCTGCTCTGGGCGTACGCGTCGTCGGGACCCAGCGCCAGGATCCGGTCGGCGGTGCGGGCCGCCTCGGCGTACTCCTCGAGATCGCCGAGGGTGAGGGCGCGGGCGACCAGCGCCGGAACGCTCTCCGGGGCGGCGGCGACCGCGGCGTCGGCGGCGGTGAGCGCCTCCGTCGGCCGGCCGGCCGCGAGGTGCACCCGGGACAGCATGGTCAGCGCCCCGGCGTCGGCCGGATCCAGGGCGACCGCGTAGGAGACCTCGGCGGCGGCCTCGTCGTAGCGGCCCAGCTCGGCGAGGAGCTGGGCGCGCTGGAGGTAGCCGTCGGCGGCGGAGCGGTCGGAGGTGGCGTCGCTGGACATCGCGGCGAGCCTAGGCGGCCGGAGCCTCGTACACCAGGGCCACCGCGATGCCGGTGAGCCCCTCGCCCCGCCCGGGGAAGCCGAGGCCGTCGGTGGTGGCCGCGGAGACGGTCACCGGGGCGCCGACCGCCTCGGAGAGCACCCGCTGGGCCTCCTCGCGACGCGGGCCGATCTTGGGCCGGTTGCCGATCACCTGCACGGACACGTTGCCGATCGCGAAGCCGGCGGCCCGCACCCGGCGGGCGCTCTCGGTGAGCAGGGCGACGCCCGACGCGCCGACCCACTCGGGCTGGCCCACGCCGAAGTTGGCGCCCAGGTCCCCGAGGCCGGCCGCCGAGAGCAGCGCGTTGCAGGCGGCGTGCGCGGCCACGTCGGCGTCCGAGTGCCCGGCCAGGCCGTCCTGGTCGGGCCAGTGCAGGCCGGCCACCCAGCACGGCCGGCCCGCCTCGAAGGCGTGCACGTCGGTGCCGATGGCCACCCGGGGAACGATCATGCGAAGAGGGTACGCGTCAGGCGCCGCCGGCGAGCAGGTGCTCGGCCAGCGCGAGGTCGAACGGGCGGGTGACCTTCAGCGCGTACTCCGAGCCGGGGACGCAGGACACCGGGACGCCCTGCTTCTCGACCAGACCGGCGTCGTCGGTGAGCGGGTCCCCGGCGGCGGCGTGCGCGGCCGTCAGCACCGCCCGGCGGAAGCCCTGCGGGGTCTGCACGGCCCGCAGGGCGGAGCGGTCGACGGTGCCGAGGACGACCTCGTCGGGGCCGACCTCCTTGATCGTGTCGACGACGGGGAGCACCGGGATCACCGCGTCGTTCCCGGCGCGGACGGCCGCCGCGACGGATTCCACCAGATCGGGCGGGGTCAGCGCCCGGGCGGCGTCGTGCACGAGGACGATCTCCGGGCCGGCGGGCACCGCCGCGAGGGCGGCGGCCACCGACGCCTGCCGCTCGGCACCGCCGGGCACCACGGTCACCGGGGCGACCGGGGCGAGCAGGTCGCGCACCGCCGCCACCTCGGCGGCCGGCGCGGCCACGACGATGGTGTGCACCGACGGCGCGGCGGCGAGCCGGCGGACCGCGTGCACCAGCAGGGGCTCCCCGCCGAGCAGGCGCAACGCCTTGGGCCGGCCGGGGCCGAGCCGTACGCCGGCACCGGCCGCAGGCACGAGGACCGCGACGTCACCGCACGGATTGAGCTGCGCGGTCACGTCGCGGTCCTCGGTGGTTTGTTCGCTACGAATCGGGTACGACGATGCTGCGGGGACTAGGCCTCGGTCAGGACCTTGTCGAGCAGCGTCTCCGCCTCGTCCTTGGTGCTCTTCTCGGCCAGCGCGACCTCGCCGACGAGAATGTCGCGGGCCTTCGCGAGCATGCGCTTCTCACCCGCGGAGAGACCCCGCTCCCGCTCCCGGCGCCACAGGTCGCGCACGACCTCGGCGACCTTCAGCGGGTTACCGGAGGCCAGCTTCTCCAGATTCGCCTTGTAACGCCGCGACCAGTTGGTCGGCTCCTCGGTGTGCGGTGCACGGAGCACGTCGAAGACCTTGCCGAGGCCCTCTTCGCCGACCACCTCGCGCACACCCACGATCTCGGCATTCTCGGCGGGCACCCGGACCGTCAGGTCACCCTGCGCGACCCTCAGGACGAGGTACTGCTTAGGCTCGCCCTTGATCACCCGAGTCTCGATTGCCTCGATGAGTGCGGCCCCGTGGTGGGGGTAAACAACGGTCTCGCCGACACTGAAAACCATAGGTTCGAAACCCCTTTCGCTGTGTCTAGGGTAACACGCTCAGGCACCGATGTCTCACCGCTGTCCTGACCGTTGGCGCAGCTCAGGGGCCCTGTGAGAGGTATTTCTTCAGCTTGACAGGCCGCCAAACCGGTGGTTTGACCACGCTCCGTAACGCTCGGATGACGTCCCGGTACGAATGACGCGAACGTCGAGATCAAGGGCTATGCGCTCCTCCCATGGTAGCCCGCCGGCCGGGTACGCGCCCAGGTGTAGCGGCAGCCCGCCCCGTGCGGGACGCTGGAGGTAGCGCCGCTGTCCGCTCGCCGAGACGTCCTGGGGGTCCGATGGGCAAGCCCGACGCAGACGGCCCCGGACTGCCCGACCTGCCACCGGAGTGGGGTCGGGTGGTCGTGCCGGACGACGCCTCCGCGCTGGCGGCCGAGGCCGAACAGATCCGCCGCGAGCTGGGTCACACGTCCCGTCGCACCGTGCCGCGGCCACCGGCCCGGTCCGCGTTCGCCCTGCCCCTGCTGGTGCTTCTGGTGGCGGTGCTGACCACCCTCGCCGGCCTCGCGGCGGTCACCTGGCCCCGGTCCGGCCGGTCCACCCCGGAACCCACCCCCACCCCGTACGCGCCGCCGGCCGGGTCGGCCGGTCGACCGCTGCCCGCGCTGGACCTGGTCGACGCGGGCCAGTCACCGGTGCCCCTGCGCGGACTGGTGCCGGCGATGATCATCCTGGTGGACGGCTGCCCCTGCCCGGACGACGTGGCCACCGCCGCCGCCCTGGCGCCGGCCGGCGTGACGGTGGTCACTGTCGCCGGCGCACGGCCCGTACGCGCCACGCCGTCCGCCGGGGCCACGGTGCGACCGCTCGCCGACCCGGCCGGCGGGCTGCGCGCGTTCCTGCACCTGCCGGCCCGTCCCGGCACCGTCACCGCGCTGCTGGTGGACCGGTCCGGCGTCCTCGTCAAGGTGGTCCCCGAGATCCATTCCGCCGAGGACTACCGCGCCGACCTGACCCGCCTCGCCGCCTGAGCCGCACCGCCGGGCAGGAACCGCCCGGGGCGACCGCCCGGAAGGAACCGCCCGGACGGAAGGTTCCGCCACCGGTTCCCGACGTGCCGGGGCCCGTCGGCACAGCCCGGGCGGGCGTGCCGGCGATCAGGGCAGGGCGACCAGTTGCGCCTCGACCCGTAGCGGCTCGGCGTTGGCGCTCGACAGCGAGACCTGGAACGCCCCGCCCCTGCCGGTGACCTCCGTCGACGTGACCGAGCCGTCGCAGGCGCTGGTGATCGGGTCCGCCGCCCAGGCCCCCTCGACCACGATCAGCAGTTCGCCGGGGCCGACACAGCGGTACTGGAGCAGGTGACGCGCCCCGCCCTCGGCGGAGGCCCGCTTGACGAGACCCTCCGCCGGGCTGAGCTCGGCCCGGGCGGTCCAGAGCGTGCCGGGGAAGCTGGCCAGCCTGCCGCGACGCGCGGCCCCGTCGAGCCGTTCGTCCACGAGCCGGCGGGGATCGTCAGGCCCGCCGGGCCTGACGTCGACCTCGAGCGCGTCGCCGCCGCGCGGGCCGGTCCGGACGGTGCTGCCGCCGCCCGGGGCGGTCCCGACCACGGCACCGGTCGCCGGATCGATGACCCAGACGTCGGTGACGCCCCCGGCCCCTTCCGTCACCATCAATCGGGCCCGGGCCTGCGATGAGAATCCGGGCCGGACCCGGTCCGCCGGTGCGACGCTCGACGCGTCCGGCACGGGGTCGGTGCGGGGCGCCTCGGCCTGCCACCACCAGCCGCCGCCGACCAACGCGGCCAGCCCCGCCACGGCCAGTACGACAACGCGCACCCGCTCGTCGGCCCCGGCGCCGGTCGTGTTCTCACCCGCGCCCGGCCCGGATTCCGGCCGGCCTGCCGCATCGGCGTCCATCATCAGAGGGTAACCGCGCCGGGCGAACGGCTCACTACTGTCGTTCGAGCAACGCGGCGTAGAGGGTCAGGCCGGGGCCGAACGCCAGCATCACCACCCGCCGCGGCGGCGACGCGGCCCGGCGCAGCCGGTCGAGGATCAGCAGCACCGTCGGCGACGAGCAGTTGCCGTGCTCGTCCAAAGTCGCCCGGGAGGCCGCCAGGCCCTCCGGCGGCAGGGCCAACTCCCGCTCGACCACGTTCAGGATGCGCGGGCCGCCCGGGTGCACCGCCCAGCCGTCCACCCCGGACAGCGTCGTGCCGTGCCGGGCCAGCAGCCCTTCGACCAGGCCCCGGACGTGCGTGGAGAGCACCTGCGGCACCTTCGGCGACAGCCCCATCCGGAAACCGGTGTCGGTGACGTCCCAGGTCATGTGGTCGGCCGTCGAGGTGTCCGTGACGGAGGTGACCTCGCGCAGCGCGTACCCCCGGCCGCCGGGCACGACCACGGCGGCGACCGCGGCGTCCGAGAAGAGCGCGTGGGAGACGATCTGCTGGGTGTCGACCCGGGCGCTGGAGGGCTGGATGTGCAGGCTGGTCAGCTCCGCGCAGAGCAGCAGCGCGGGCCGGCCCCGGGCGGTGACGAAGTCGCTCGCCGCGCCCAGGCCCGGCAGCGCGGCGTAGCAGCCCATGTGCCCGACGAACATGCGTTGCGTGTCCGGGGCCATGCCCAGGTCCCGGGCGAGCAGGATGTCCAGCCCCGGGGTGGCGTACCCGGTGCACGAACAGACGAGGAAGAGCCCGACGTCGCCGGCGGAGAGGCCGGCGGCCGTCAGCGCCCGGCCCACCGCCTCCTTGCCCAGCGGTAGCGCCTCGACCAGGTAGCGGCGCATCCGCCGCTCCGTCGGCCAGTCGGAGACGTCCTCCAGCAGCGGGTTCACGGCAGCCTGCCGGCGGGTGACCCCCGAGTGCGCGAAGATCCGCTGCGCCAGCGCCCGCGTGCTGCCGGAGAAGTGCTTCGAGAAGAAGCCCTCCCACAGGTCGTCCTGCGCGGCCGACGGCGGGTGTGCCGTCCCCAGCCCCGCGATCACCGGTACGGCCACCATGCCCACCTCTCGTCCGGCCTTGCGCACCGGGCGGTCGAACCCGCCCCTGGACGGGCCCCCCGCACCGTGTGCCCGCGCGTCCGCCGCCTCGGCGGACCCCCCACGCTCACCAACGAGGAACCGTTCCGTCGCGGTCCGGGTCTCCGCCCAGCGCGGCGACGCCGAGCCAGTCCGCGCAGACGTCCGACGTCGCCGGGTGCAGCGAGCCGCAGCGGGCGTCCCGGTAGAGCCGCTCCAGCGGATGGCCCCGCCTGGTGGCGGACGTGCCGGCCGCCTCCAGCACGGACGCCGCCACGTCGGCGGCGGTGGTGCCGGCGAGCAGCTTGGCCCGCCAGACCCAGCGGTTGGTCTCCGCGTCGCCCGGTGCCTCGTCCACCCGGCGGGCCGCCTCCGCGACCACCAGCTGGGCCGCCGCCACCGCCGCGTCGGCCCGGCCCAGGCGGGACCGGACCGCCGGCAGGCCGGCGAGGTTGCGGGCGTTCAGGTGCTCGGCCGCCGCGTCGACCGCCGCCCGGGCGACCCCGACGTAGACGGCGGCGTAGCTGGCCACCAGCCAGTGCGGCATGAGCTGGGCGACCACCAGGGCCAGCCCCTCCACGCCGCCGAGCAGCCGGTCGGCCGGCACGGTCACGTCCAGGTGCAGGTCGTGCGAGGAGGTCGCGCGCATGCCGAGCGAGTCCCACGTGGGCTCGACGGTCAGCCCGTCGCCGGCCGGCACCAGGAACTGGGAGACCACCGACTGGTCGGCGGCGCTACGCGCGGCCACCAGGTAGCCGTCCGCGTGCCCGGCCCCGGAGCAGAACGTCTTGCTGCCCTTGAGGTGCCAACCGCCGTCGGCCGGCTCGTAGACGGTGCTGAGCTGCGAGAGCCTCGCACCGGCGCCGCGCTCGCTCATCGCCACGGCGTACCAGGAGCCCTGGGCGGCGGCGGTGAGCAGCCGGTCCCGGGCGGCCAGCGCCTCGTCCGGTACCCCGAGCGCCTCCGCCAGTTCCTCGGTCACCGCGCCGAGCGCACCGGTGACCGAGGCGTGCATGTTGAAAACCAGGGCCGTCGCGCCGTTGCCCCGGGCCAGCTCGGTGGCGACCGCGGCGTACTCGGCGAAGGTGGCCCCCATCCCGCCGAGGGCGGTGGGAACCATCAGGCCGAAGAGCCCGGCCTCGCGCAGGTCACGGAAGTCCTCGACCGGGAACGAGCCGTCCCGGTCGTGCTCCGCCGCCCGGGCGGCCAGCCTCGGTGCCAGGCGGCGAGCCGCCGCCAACGCGTGCTGCGTCATACAGCCCCCTTCTCGGCCCTCTCCCTACCCAGGGACGGGCACCGCTATCCGCTCCGCGTACCACGCCCCTGGTAGAGCACGGCGGTCGACCAGGTCGGCACGATCCGCGGCGGCGGGCCGGCGACCGTCGCGTGCGGACGGCCGGTCGGGACCGCGTACGGGCGGCCGGCGGCGCGTATCCGGCGGACCAGCCAGCCGAGCAGGCCGGGCAGCCCCGGCCGGATGCCCCGCAGGCGCAGGTCGACCCCGTGCCGGGCGCACTCCGCCACCAACGCCCGGGCGTCCACGAACAACCGTGGATCGTGGATTCCCCTCGGCACCGTGGGCAGCCGCTCGGCGATCCGCACGGCCAGCAGCCGGCTCAGCGCCGTGTCGTTCAACGTGTCCAGGACGAGCAGGCCGCCGGGCCGCAGCAGCCGGCACGCCTCGGCCACCGCGCGCCGCCAGTCCGGCACGTGCTCCAGCAACTCGCCCGCGGCGACCACGTCGGCGCAGCCGTCGGCCAGCGGCACCGCCGTGACGTCGCCGTTGACGACGGTCACCCCGTGCTCGGCGGCCTGCTCCAGGGCCGACCGGGTGAGGTCGACGCCCACGTGCCGGTAGCCCTTGCCGGCCAGGTGCGGGGCGAGCAGCCCGGCGCCGCAGCCGAGGTCGACCAGGAGGGCACCGGGGCGGGCGGCCGTCGGCACCAGGGCCGCGCGGGCCTCGGCCAGCCAGTGCAGCATCGCGAACGCGCCGTCCGGCCGCCACCACTCGCCGGCCAGGTCGTCGTACTGGCGCGGATCGTTGCGTGGCAGGGTGCGGCCCGCGTCTGGCATGGACCGAGCGTGGCACGACTGCCCGGTAACGACCAGACTTTCCTCATGTCGCCAACGGTGCTAGGGCTGGTCAGGGCGAGTCACCCGGAGCCGGCCGCCGCGGTCACCACGGTGGCCGGGCTGCTGGCGTGGGGCGTCGGGCACCGGCCGGGCGGGATCCTCGCCGTGGTGCTCACCGTGGCGGCCAGCCAGCTCGCCGTCGGCTGGGCCAACGACGCGCTCGACGCCGACCGGGACGCCACGGTGGGGCGTACCGACAAACCGGTCGCCGCCGGCGCGGTCGGTCGGCGCGCGACGGCCGTGGCCGCGGCGGTGGCCGCGCTCGCCACCCCGGCGCTGGCGCTGGCCACCGGCCCGGCCGCCGCGCTCTGCGCCACCCTCGGGCTGGTCTCCGCGCTGCTCTACGACTGGCCACTGAAGTCGACCCCGGTCTCGGTGCTGCCCTACGCGGTCTCCTTCGGTTCGCTGCCCGCCTTCGTGGTGCTGGCGCTGCCCGGGGCGGTGCTGCCGCCGGTCTGGCTGGTCGCCGCGGCGGCCTGCCTGGGCGCGGGGGCGCACTTCGCCAACGTCCTGCCCGACCTGGCCGACGACGCCCGGACGGGGGTGCGCGGGCTGCCGCACCGGCTCGGTCCGGCCGGCAGCCGGGCCGCCGCCGCGCTGCTGCTGCTCGCGGCGACCGCCACGCTGGTCGTCGGGCCGCCCGGGCCACCGTCGGGGGTCGGCCTCGCCGCGGTCGCGGCCGCCGTCGTGGTGCCGCCGCTGAGCTGGTACGCGGGACGCGCCGCCACCCGGGCCGGGGGCCGGCAGGTGGCCGCCTTCCGGGCCGTGATGCTGGTCGCCCTCATCGACGTCGTCCTGCTGGTCACGAGCGGCCGGCTGGTGTGAGGCGCGCCCCCTCGGGTGGCATCTCCGGGTCGGCGTGCGGGGGTCGATCAGGCCCAACTACCCTGGAGCGCGGTCTGCGCGGGCATGGCCACCACGCCCGGCGTGAGCACCGGGTGGGATCGTGACGAGGAGGACCGACGTGACGCGCTCGATCAGGGGTTCCCGGCGGGCGGCCCTGCTGCTGTCCGGGATGGCCGCGGCGACCGGGCTGCTGCTGTCCGGCTGTGGCGCCGGCCAGGTCTCCGAGACCGCCAACAAGGAGCCGTCGGTCCAGGGCGTCAACCTGTCGGCCCGCAACGGCGAGTACGCGGTCCGCGGCCTGCTGCTCGACTTCCCCGGCACCGAGGGCTACAAGACGGGCGCCGACGCCGTCCTCAACGCCGTGATCTACAACGACTCCCGGAGCCCGGTCACCGTGACCGTGACCACCGACAGCGCCCGCGAGGTCGTGATCACCGGCGCCGGCGCCACCGCCAGCCCGTCGGCGTCCCCGAGCGGATCGCCGTCGCCGAGCGCCCCGGAGAGCCCGGCGGCCCCCGGGAGCCCCGGCGCCTCCGAGAGCCCCTCGGGGTCGGCCAGCCCGAGCGCCCCGGAGAGCCCGGCCGCGCCGGCCGGCGAGCCGGCCCGGATCGAGATCCCGCCGCTGAGCTACGTGCAGCTCAACACCCAGTCCGACCGGGTCCTCCGGCTCATCGGCCTGAACGAGTCGCTGCGCTCCGGCCAGAACGTCTTCGTGACCTTCGACTTCGGCAACGGCGTCACGGTCACCGGCCCCGCGCCCGTCGCCGTGCCGCTCACCCCGGCCGCGCCCCCGTCGCCGATCATCGAGCGTGAGGGCGGCTACGAGGGCCAGGAGGACGGCGGCCACTGACCCCGCCCCTCGACGACCGAAGACACCGTCGGCGTGGTGACCGCCACGCCGACGGTGTCTTCGTCGTACCGGGGGGCTAACGTCCCGGTGTGACCACCTCCCGATCGACCTCCTCCCGCGCCGGCGGGTCCGGCGGGCGCGGCCGCGCCGCCGCCCGGGAGCCCCGGCCGGCCTACGAGTGCGACGCCTGCGGGCACCAGCCGCCGAAGTGGGTCGGGCGCTGCCCGGAGTGCGGCGAGTGGGGCTCGGTGGTCGAGTGCACGGTCACCGGCCCGACGGTCTCCGGAAAGGTGGTCAGCTCCCGGATGCCGGCCGAGCCGGCCCGGCCGATCGCCACCATCAGCGCCGCGCCGGCCCGGGCCCGCCCCACCGGGGTGAGCGAGCTCGACCGGGTCCTCGGCGGCGGCCTGGTCCCCGGCGCGGTGGTGCTGCTCGCCGGCGAGCCGGGGGTCGGCAAGTCCACCCTGCTGCTCGACGTGGCCCAGCAGTGGGCCACCGGCGCCGGCAGCCCCTCCCTGGTGGTCAGCGGCGAGGAGTCGGTCAGCCAGGTCCGGCTGCGCGCGGAGCGGATGGGCGCCCTGCACGACCAGCTCTACCTCGCGGCCGAGAGCGACCTCGCCGCGGTGCTCGGCCACCTCGACGCGGTCAAGCCGGGCCTGCTGGTGCTCGACTCGGTGCAGACCATCTCGACCAACAACGCCGAGGGGGTGTCCGGCGGGGTGACCCAGGTGCGGGCGGTCACCGCCGCCCTGGTCTCGGTGGCCAAGGAGCGCGGCATCGCCACCGTGCTGGTCGGCCACGTCACCAAGGACGGCCAGGTGGCCGGTCCCCGGGTGCTGGAGCACCTGGTCGACGTGGTGCTGCACTTCGAGGGCGACAAGCACTCGTCGCTGCGCATGGTGCGCGGCGTGAAGAACCGGTTCGGCGCCGCCGACGAGGTGGGTTGCTTCGAGATGCACGAGGGCGGCATCAGCAGCCTGGCCGACCCGTCCGGGCTCTTCCTGACCCGCTATTCGGAGCCGGTGCCCGGCACCTGCGTCACGGTGGCGATGGAGGGGCGCCGGGCCCTGGTCACCGAGGTGCAGGCGCTGATCGGTGCGACCGTGGCCGGTTCGCCCCGGCGGACGGTCTCGGGGCTCGACTCGGCCCGGCTCGCGATGGTGCTGGCCGTGCTCCAGCGGCGCACCGAACGCCTGACCCTGCACGACCGGGAGGTCTTCGCGGCCACCGTCGGCGGCATCCGGGTGGTGGAGCCGGCGGCCGACCTCGCCGTCGCCCTCGCCGTCGCCTCGGGCGGGCTCAATCTGGCCATCGCGCCGCACCTGGTGGCCATCGGCGAGGTCGGCCTGACCGGCGAGGTGCGCCGGGTCGGTGCGGTGCCGCGCCGGCTTGCCGAGGCGGCCCGGCTCGGGTTCCGGCTCGCGCTGGTGCCGACCGGCTGCGGCCCCGAGAGCACCGGCGTCACGCCCGAGCACATGCGGGTGATCGAGGTGACCGACGTGCGCTCGGCGCTCCAGGCCGTCGCCCGGGCGTCCGCCGAGTGAGCGCCGGCGGCGGTCGGCGGAACGTCCGACCCGAAACCGGACAGCCCGGACTCCGACCCACGGTCCGGGCGAGGTGGGGCATCGTGACACATCACAGTAACCACGACAGCACCCACCGCAGGGCAGTCCGTAGACTGTGCCCGTGCCGATCGACCGCGACACCACCAAGCCCGCCGGCGCGACACCCCATGCCCGCACCGCCGCCGTGGGCTCGCCCGCCCGCCCGATCAGCGTGAGCGTGACCGGCGGCGCCGGGGGCGCCGGCGACCCGCTGCGGGCGAACCTGGCCCTGATGGCCCCGGGCACCGCGCTGCGCGACGGCCTCGAGCGCATCCTGCGCGGCCGGACGGGCGCATTGATCGTCCTCGGCTACGACAAGGTGGTCGAGGGTCTCTGCACCGGCGGTTTCCCGCTCGACGTCGAGTTCTCCGCCACCCGGGTGCGGGAGCTGTGCAAGATGGACGGCGCGGTCGTGCTCTCCAGCGACGGCACCCGCATCGTGCGGGCCGCCGTGCACCTGATGCCCGACCCCACCATCCCGACCGAGGAGTCCGGCACCCGGCACCGCACGGCGGAGCGGGTCGCCCGGCAGACGGGCTACCCGGTGATCTCGGTCAGCCAGTCGATGCGGATCATCAGCCTCTACGTCAACGGCCAGCGGCACGTGCTGGACGACTCGGCGGCGATCCTGTCCCGTGCCAACCAGGCGCTCGCCACGCTCGAGCGCTACAAGCTGCGGCTCGACGAGGTCTCCGGCACCCTCTCGGCGCTGGAGATCGAGGACCTGGTCACCGTACGGGACGCGGTCGCGGTGGTGCAGCGGCTGGAGATGGTCCGCCGGATCGCCGACGAGATCGCCGGCTACGTGGTGGAACTGGGCACCGACGGTCGCCTGCTGGCCCTCCAGCTCGACGAGCTGATGGCCGGTGTCGACGCCGACCGCACCCTGGTCATCCGGGACTACCTGCCGGCCGGCCGGAAGTCCCGCACCCTCGACGAGGCCCTGGTGGAGCTGGATCTGCTCGGCGCGACCGAGCTGATCGACCTGGTCGCGGTCGCCAAGGCGATCGGCTACCCGGCCGCGTCCGACGCGCTCGACGCGGCCGTCAGCCCGCGCGGGTTCCGACTGCTGGCGAAGGTGCCCCGGCTGCCGGTGGCCGTGGTCGACCGCCTCGTCGTGCACTTCGGCAGCCTCCAGCGGCTGCTGGGCGCCACGGTCGAGGATCTCCAGGCCGTCGAGGGGGTCGGCGACGCCCGCGCCCGGGGCGTCCGCGAGGGGCTGTCCCGGCTCGCCGAGGCGTCGATCCTCGAACGCTACGTCTGACCCGGCCCGGCACGCCGGCCGCAGACCGGTCCCCCCACACCCGCAGCCCGGCTCCAGGGCCGCGCCGCTACCGTCGGCCCGGTCCGCCAGCGCCCCGGCTCCAGGGCCGCGCCCGCCACCGGCCTGGCCCCGCCAGGGCCACGGCTCCCGGCCGCGCCGGCCTGGTCCCGCCAGGGCACGGTCGCAGGGCGGCGCACCCATCGTCATGCGGCGGGCGGACGGTCCGGCCTGTCCGGTCGACCGGGCGGCGGCCCGGCCCACGGTTGCTCAGCCGGTGACGGTGAGCTTGACCGGCTCGCTGAGCTTGGTGCCGACCCGGGCGTAGACCTGGTAGGTGCCGGCCGGCGGGTTGGGGCCCGCCGCCACGCCGTTGGCGCACTTGGTGGTGTCGCGGCCGTTCCAGCCCACCTGGTAGGAGCGTTCGAAGCCCGGGGTGAAGGACTGCACGTCGGCTCCCTGGGCGGTGCCGCAGGTGTCGGACGACCAGATCTTCTCGGCCCCCGACTTGATGAACAGCTCCTGCACGGAGGCGCCGACGTCGCGGCTGCACGTCCGCTCGGACCGATTCTTGATCTTGAGCTGGAGGTCCACCACCGCCCCCCGCACCACCGACGCGGGCTGGGCCACCGGGGTCACCGTGATCTCGGCGTCCGTGCAGGTCCCGTCTCCGGCGGCCGGCACCACGGGCGCCATCGGCGGCGAATCGGTGGTGACCGAACCACCCGGCGGGTCACCGGCGGAACCACCTGATGGCTCACCGGCGTCAGGGCCACCGGCCGCGCCCGGCGAGGGCCCCCCGGTCTGCGGGGCGAGCACCGAGCCGGTGGGCTCCGGCGAGGCACCGGACGACGTCGCGCCCGGAGTGGGCTGCGCGTCACCGCCCTTCTTCGCGTTCCGGTCCGATCCGGTGCACGAATAGAGCAGGACAATCAGGAAGAGAAGCCCCGCTCCGAGTACGACGGCGCGACGCCGCCAGTAAACGGCGGGTGGCAGGGGGCCGACCGTCAGACGCATGATGCCCCCACCGTAGCGGCGCGGGGCACGCCAGCCCCGCACGACGCGCCGAGTCGTCCGGGGCTCACCGCACCGACCCTCCACTCGCGACGGCTCCGCCTGCCGACCGTGTCCCGCCGATGACGCTGGGTCGCCGCGCCGCCGCCACTCAGAGGTACACCTTGCGCTGGTAGATGGCGTGGGCACCCGCGACCCGGTCCAGGAAGAGCAGGCCGGCGCAGTGGTCGATCTCGTGCTGGAGCGCCCGCGCCTCGAACCCGTCCGTCACCAGCCGCACGGGCCGGCCGGTGCCGGGCAGGACGCCCTCCACCACCAGCCGGCTCGCGCGCTTGACGTCCCCGGTCAGGTCGGGCACCGACATGCACCCCTCGCGCGCCACCTTCCACCGGCTCGCCTCGACGACCCGGGCGTTGCACAGCACGAAGGTGCCGTGCACGGTGAGCGCCTTCGGATGGCCGGTCACGTCCACCGCGAAGACCTGCGCGCCCACCCCGACCTGCGGGGCGGCCAGCCCTACGCAGCCCGGGGACACCCGCATGGTGGCGATCAGGTCGGCGGCCAGCCGTACCGTCTCCGCCGCCGTCGGATCCACCTCGCCGCCGGCCCGGCTGAGCACCTGCTCCGGCGCGGACACCACCGGTCGCACCTCCCCCGGCACGGCCAGGGACTCCGGGGTCCAGTCGCCGAGGCCGACGTACGCCTCGGTCTCCGCTCCGCCGGTCACAGCAGGTCCGGATCGGCCGGCCGGAGGGTCACCCCGACGCCCAACTCCTCGGCCGTCGCCGCCAGCCGCCCGGCCAGCCCGTCGGCCGTGCCCGGCGGCAACTCCACCTCGGCGACCACCACGTAGAGCGAGCCGGTCAGGCGGGTGCTCAGGTCGGTGACGTTGCCGCCGGCGTCGGCGAGCACCCGGGTCATGGCCGCCACGATGCCCATCCGGTCCGCGCCGTGCACCGCCATCACGTACGGCTCGCCGGCAGGAGCCGTCTCGCCGTCGGGGGTGACCGCGCGTACGGTGGCCAGCAACTGGCCGTCGGCGGAGAGCGGCGCCAGCGCGGCCTCGACGTCGGCGGCGGCCGGGCCCACGCAGATCAGGGTCATCGCGAAGTGCCCCCGCAGCCGGGTCATGGTGCTGTCGGTGAGGTTCGCGCCGAGCCGGGCGAGCAGCTCGGCGACGTCGGCCACGATGCCTGGCCGGTCCCGACCGATGACGGTGATCGCGAGCTCGTTCATCCGGGCATTCTGCCCGATCCGTGCGCCGCAGCCGCAGCGCCCCGCCCGGACCGCCCAGCCAGCGGGACGCTGGTGGCACCCGTCGCCCGCGCCGCCCCGGCCGGGGGCCGCGTGGCATCATCGGCGACGCGATGTCTGAGCCCACTTTCGCCACCCTGGTCAGCCGGTGGTACGAGCAGAACGCCCGCGACCTGCCATGGCGCGGACCCGACGTGAGCCCGTGGGCCATCCTGGTCAGCGAGGTCATGCTCCAGCAGACGCCGGTCGTACGCGTGCTCCCCGCCTGGGATGCCTGGCTGGCGCGCTGGCCCGAGCCGGCCGCGCTGGCGGTGGACAGCCCCGCCGAGGCGATCCGGATGTGGGGGCGGCTCGGCTACCCCCGTCGGGCGGTGCGGCTGTGGGAGTGCGCGGTGGCGATCGTCGAGCGCCACGGGGGCAGGGTCCCGGACCGGCTGGACCAGTTGCTGGCACTGCCGGGCGTCGGCACGTACACGGCCCGCGCGGTGGCCGCGTTCGCGTACGGTCAGCGCCACCCGGTGGTCGACACCAACGTGCGGCGGGTGGTCTGCCGGGCGATCGCCGGCGAGCCGGATGCCGGCCAGGCGACCCGACCGGCCGACCTGGTCGCCACCGAGGAACTGCTCCCCGCCGCGCCGGCCGCCGCCGCCCTGGCCAGCGCGGCCTTCATGGAGCTGGGCGCGGTGGTCTGCGTCGCCCGGTCGCCCCGCTGCGGCGTCTGCCCCGTCGAGTCGGTCTGCGCCTGGCGCGCGTCCGGCCGCGAGGCCCCCGCGGGTCCGACCCGCCGCCCCCAGCGGTACGCCGGCACCGACCGCCAGGTGCGCGGGCTGCTGCTCGGCGTACTGCGGGAGGCGACCGGGCCGGTGCCGCACCAGCGGCTCGACCAGGTGTGGGCCGACGACGTCCAGCGGTCCCGGGCCCTCGCCGGACTGGTGCGGGACGGTCTCGTGGAACCGGTCGGCGAATCCTCGTTCCGCCTCGTCGGCGACGGGCCGCCCGTCCCGGTGGTCTGACCGGCGTGAGCCGGTCCTGGGCATGACGAAAGGGCCGGGCCCCTGTGCGGGGTCCGGCCCTTGTCGTGGTGCGGGTGTTGTCGTCGGTCAGGCGGTGTAGCCGCGGGTGGCGATCCAGTCGGCGAGGTTG